>DVKN01000129.1 GCA_018716005.1 Candidatus Scatomorpha stercoravium | reverse complement strand
CCACCTTCGCGCCCTACGTCAACATGAACCGCGCCATGCTCGTCACCATGCTCTACCGTCTCGACGGCGAGCAGGAGGTCGAGGGCAAGGTCTCCGAGGTGTTCACCGACTGCGCCGACGGCGAGTACTACTCCGACGCCGTCCTCTGGGCCAGCCAGAACGAGATAGTCAAGGGCCGCAGCGAGACCACCTATGACCCCTTCGCCAACATGACCCGTCAGGAGATGGCCACGGTCCTCTACCGTTACTGCCTCTACAAGGGTGCCGAAGAGGTTGCGGAGCCTGAGCTCGAATACACCGACGCCGCTTCCATAGCCGACTGGGCCGGGGCCGCCGTGGCCTACTGCGCCGAGTCCGGCCTGATGGAAGGCGTTGACGGCGGAGCCTTCAACCCCAACGGCAGCGCAAACCGCGCCATGGGCGCCACCGTCCTCGCCCGCCTCGCCGGCCTGGACGAGGCCGCCTGAGCCATCGCCGGTACGCACTAATACATGACGAGCCCCGCCTGCCGTTAAAGCAGGCGGGGCTTTTGCAGTCTCGCGCGAAGCAAAGCGAAAGGCCCGCCGGATCCCCCGGCGGGCCTTTCACGCGCGGCGCTTACATCGCGTTGAGCTTCTGAGTCATGGCGCTCTTCTTGTGCGCGGCGTTGTTCTTGTGGATGAGTCCCTTGGCCGCGGCGCGGTCGACGGACTTGACAGCAACTTTATAGGTGCCGGCAGCTGCCTCCTTGTTGCCCTCGGCGACTGCCGCGTCGAACTTCTTCATGACGGTCTTGAGCGCGGTCTTCTGCGCGCGGTTGCGGGCGTTCTCCTGCTTGCTCTTGACGTCGCGCTTCATGGCGGACTTGATGTTGGGCATGTTTCCTTGCCACCTCCTCCTATAAAATTGCGCGATTCCTCACGCTCGGAATGTTATTCTACCATTTATTCGCCCCAATTGCAAGCATTTTTTTCGCTCCGGGCATAACTTTCCCTCCCGCGGCAACACTATACCGTATCTTGTGTTGAAAGGGCGCGATTCCACTATGACTGGTAAGTTCAGGACCGACCTCGCCTGCGAGCAGCGCGAAAACCTCGGCGCCGGCCGGCTCGAGGGCGTCTCCGCCTCCGCCTGGAGCGAGCGCGGCTGCGGCATAGAGCGCGTCGATATCCTCGACGGGCGGGGGTCTGATGCTTTATGTAAACCCATCGGCGCGTACATCACCGTGACCCTCCCCGCCCTGGCCGAGAGGCGCGACGGCTCCTTTGAGGACAGCGTCCAGGAGCTCGCGGAGCTCATGCGCGGCCTTATGGGCCAGCGAAGCGGCCTCACGCTTGTCGCCGGGCTCGGCAACGCCGTAATGACCCCCGACGCCGTCGGCCCCCTCGCCGCGGAATACGTCCTCGCCACGCGCCACCTCAAGGAGACGATGCCCGCCGACTTCGCCGGCTTCTCCCCCGTCTGCGTCCTGCGGCCCGGCGTGCTCGGCTCCACGGGCATGGAGAGCGCGGAAATCCTTCTCTCCGTCTGCGAGCGCGTGAAGCCCGAGCGAATCATCGCCGTCGACGCCCTGGCCGCGGCCTCCCTCGGCCGCCTGTGCGGCACGATACAGATTACGGACGCCGGCATAGTCCCCGGCTCCGGCGTGGGCAATAACCGCGCCGCCCTGACGCGCGAGACGCTGGGCGTCCCCGTGCTGGCCCTCGGCGTCCCCACGGTCGTGGACCTCGCCATGTTCACCGACGACGAGGCCGCGCGCGGGATGTTCGTCACCCCGCGGGACATCGACGCCTCCGTCCGCTCCCTCGCGAAGCTGCTGGGCTACGCGGTGAATCTCGCGCTCCACGACGGCCTCACAGTCGCGGACGTCGACCTTTTGAAGAGCTGATGTTTCACGTGGAACATCAGCGGCCATGTTTCACGTGAAACCTGTTGAAAGATGGCGGCTATCCTGATATAATTATAGCCGCCAAGGAGGCGAAGGCATGGGCAAGATAATCGCCGTGGCGAACCAGAAGGGCGGCGTAGGGAAGACTACGACCTGCATAAACCTGGCCGCCGCGCTGAAAAAACGCAACAGGAAGGTCCTGCTGGCCGACTGCGACCCGCAGGGCAACAGCACCTCCGGCATGGGCGTAAGCAAGGACCGCCTGCCGAACATCTACGACCTCATAGTCCGCGGGCGCTCGCTGCGCGAATGCGTCGAGAGCACGCCCTTCGGCGACGTCCTCCCCGCGAACCGGGAGCTCTCGGGTGCGACGGTGGAGCTCGTCGACATGGAGGCGCGCGAGTACGTCCTCAAGAACGCCCTGCTCCCCGCGCGGGAGGAGTACGACTACATATTCATAGACTGCCCGCCCTCGCTGGAGCTCTTGACGGTGAACGCCCTCGCGGCCGCGGACAGCGTGCTAATACCGGTGCAGTGCGAATACTACGCGCTGGAGGGCATAGCGGACCTGATGCAGAGCGTGCGGCTCACGAAGCGCACGCTGAATCCCGCGCTGGAGATACAGGGGATAGTGCTGACGATGTACGACTCCCGCACAAATTTCTCCGAGCAGGTGGCCGCGGAGGTCGAGAAATTCTTCGCCGGCTCAGTGTACAGGACGCGCATACCGCGCGCCGTGCGCATAGCGGAGAGCCCGAGCCACGGGCTGCCGGTGATAAAGTACGACAGAATGTCCCGAGGAAGCAGGGCCTATCTGCACCTCGCGGACGAGTTCCTGAAGAGGGAGGAGTGACATGGCAGCAAAGAAAGGCCTGGGCGCCGGCCTGAACGCCCTCTTCGCGGAGGCGGAGCGCGACGAAGCCGAGGAGATACAGCGCCTGCCCATTTCCCGGGTGGAGCCCCGCGAGGAACAGCCGCGCGTGAATTTTGACGAGGCGAGCCTCGGCGAGCTGGCCGAATCCATACGCGAGTACGGCATGATACAGCCGATAACCGTCCGCAGGCTGGCGAGCGGGTACTATCAGATAATCGCCGGCGAGCGCCGCTGGCGCGCGGCGCGCATGGCCGGGCTAAAGGAGGTCCCCGTGCGCGTCATTGAGGCCGACGAGCGCCTCGCGACCGAGCTCGCGCTGGTGGAGAATTTGCAGCGCGAGGACCTGAGCCCCATCGAGGAGGCGCAGGGCTATAAGACGCTCATGGAGGTCTACGGCATGACGCAGGACGAGGCCGCGAAGCGCGTGGGCAAGTCCCGCCCCACCGTGACGAACGCCCTGAGGCTGCTGTCCCTCGCGCCGGAGGTGCAGCAGTTCGTCGAGCAGGGTCTGCTGAGCGCGGGCCACGCGCGTGCGCTGGTGCCGGTAAAGCCCGAGGAGGCGCAGATAGAGGCCGCCCGAAGCGTCATAGCGAACGGGCTCTCCGTACGGAGGACCGAGCAGCTCGCGGCGAAGCTCATGCGCGAGCCGAAGCCGGAGCCGGACGACGGCGAGATAAAGGTCGATTACGCCGCCGAGGTCACGAAAAAGCTCGAAAAAGCGCTGGGCCGCCGCGTAAAGCTCAGCGAGAACGGCAAGCGCGGCAAAATTACGCTTGAATACTACGGCGCGGACGACCGCGAGAGGCTCATAGCCCTGCTCTCCGCGCTGGGCAATATTGAATGAGAGGTAAGGACATATGCTCGATATAAAGTTTCTGCGCGAGAACCCCGACGCGGTAAAGGAGAACATCAAAAAGAAGTTCCAGGACGAGAAGCTGCCGCTGGTCGACGAGGTCATAGAGCTCGACGCGAGGGCCCGCGCCGCCATAACCGAGGCCAGCGAGCTGCGCGCCCAGCGCAACGCCCTCAGCAAAGAGGTCGGCAAGCTCATGGGCATGGCCAAGAAGGACCCGAGCAAGCTCGCCGAGGCCGAGGAGATAAAGGCCAAAGTAAAAGCCCAGGCCGACCGCCTCGCGGAGCTGGAGGCCCAGGAGGCCGAGCTCAACGAGCGCGTGCGCAAGATTATGCTCCGCATCCCGCAAATGATAGACCCCAGCGTCCCGATTGGCCCGGACGACAGCTGCAACGTCGAGGTACAGCGCTTCGGCGAGGCGAAGGCGCCCGATTTCGAGATACCCTACCACACCGAGATAATGGAGAGCTTCAACGGCATAGACCTTGACAGCGCCCGCCGCGTCGCCGGCAACGGCTTCTACTATCTCATGGGCGACATCGCCCGCCTGCACGAGGCCGTCCTGGCCCGCGCGCGCGACTTCATGATAGACAAGGGCTTCACCTACGTCATTCCGCCCTTCATGATTCACGGCGCGGTCGTCGAGGGCGTCATGAGCTTCCCCGAGATGGACGCCATGATGTACAAAATAGAGGGCGAAGACCTCTACCTTATCGGCACGAGCGAGCACAGCATGATAGGCCGCTTCAAGGACCAAATCCTCGACGGCGCTCAGCTCCCGCAGACGCTCACGAGCTATTCCCCCTGCTTCCGCAAGGAGAAGGGCGCGCACGGCCTCGAGGAGCGAGGTGTTTACAGAATTCACCAGTTCGAGAAGCAGGAGATGATAGTCGTCTGCCGCCCCGAGGAAAGCATGGACTGGTACGAGAAGCTCTGGCAATACTCGGTTGAGCTCTTCCGCAGCTTCAATATACCCGTCCGCCAGCTCGAGTGCTGCTCCGGCGACCTCGCCGACCTGAAGGTCAAGAGCTGCGACATCGAGGCCTGGAGCCCGAGGCAGCAGAAGTATTTCGAGGTCTGCTCCTGCTCCAACCTCGGCGACGCCCAGGCCCGCCGCCTGAAGATACGCTACCGCGGCGAGGACGGCAAGCTCTATCTCGCCCACACGCTGAACAACACCTGCGTAGCCCCGCCGCGTATGCTGATTGCCTTCCTCGAGAACAATCTCAACGCCGACGGCTCCGTGGATATTCCCGAGTCCCTGCGGCCGTATATGGGCGGCAAGGAGAAGCTGGTACCGTGTAAGTGATTCTGCTATTTATCCTTTATCTATAATTTAGACCTATTCCTGAGGGGCGCTTTCTTTTGTCTTGCCAAAAGAAAGCGTCCCTCAGACTCCCCGAAAGGAAAAACGCCTTTGGTGCGACTATCCAAAGTGGTACCCGTCCTCGCCGGCTGCGATGTGCCGGCATCGGACTGGCGACGTGGGGGCGCGGGAATTGGCTCCCCTTGTCAAGGGGAGCTGTCGCCGCAGGCGACTGAGGGGTCAACCGCTAAAAAAACGTCCGGGAATTCGATGAATTCCCGGACATTTTATCTAATCGCTTCTCACTCGTCGTCCTTCTCAATTCGCACCAGACGCCAGAGCTCGGCTTCGCTGTACATGCACTCGTAGACGCTGCGCACGGCGCTTTTTACGGCGGGATAGATGTCCCGCGCGCCGGCGAGGGGGAGGTACATGAGCGCGGTGTCGCGGCCGCCGAGGAAGTAGCGGCAGCCCACGTCGCCGTATCCGTTGCGCTGATAGAAGGCGTGGAGCTTGCGGGCCTTCTCGAGCTCGGGGTACTCGGTGACCTCGAGCATAATGCCCTGCCAGCCGGCGTAGCGCTCGCGGATAAGGCTCAGGAACTGCCCGCCTATGCCGCCGCCGCGGACGTGGGGATACACGGCCAGCCAGCCGAGCAGCAC
>DVKN01000128.1 GCA_018716005.1 Candidatus Scatomorpha stercoravium | reverse complement strand
GGAGCCCCGCCGCCGGAAGAACGTCTCCATAGACGTGCCCATGGACGACGAGCCCGACGAGGACGAGTACGTCGACCACTTCCGCGAATACACCCCGCCCGCCGAGGCGCGCGCCCGCCGCGAGGCCGGCTCCACGCCCATACCGGTGAGCACCGTATATAAGCCCCATCCCGAGGTGGAGCGCCCGGCCCCGCAGCCGAAGATGACGGGCTTCAAGCCGAAGCCCTCCCCGGAGCCGGAGCCGGAATACGTCCCCGAGCCGGAGCCGGAATACGCCCCGGACATCCCCCCGGAGCCGGAGGAAGAGGACGCCCTGCCGGAGGCCGACGCCTTCGAGCGCGAGCTGCGGCCCATAATAGCCGAGACGGTAGGCTCCATCCGCGCCAAGGACGAGCCCGAGGACGCCGCCGGGGAGATGGCCGCCGCCATAGAGCGCGGCGCCGCCGTGACGCGCTCCTACGAGTTCCCGCCCATAGACCTCCTAAGGAAGTCCGCCGCCAGCGCCCCCGACGGGCGCGACGAGATAGCCCTCAACCGAGAGCGGCTGGAGGCCTCGCTCAAGAGCTTCGGCGTCTCCGCCAGGATAGTCGGCGCGACGCGCGGCCCCACGGTCACGCGCTACGACCTCGAGCTCGACGCGGGCGTGAAGCTCACGAAGCTCACCAACCTCGCGAACGACATCGCCCTCTCCCTCGGCGTCATGAACGTGCGCATAGCGCCGATACCGGACAAGATAAGCACTGTCGGCATCGAGGTTCCGAACAAGATAGTCTCTATCGTCTACCTGCGCGAGGTGATAGAGTCCCACGAGTTCCAGGGCGCGAAGAGCTCGCTCTCCTTCGCCATAGGCAAGGACATCTCCGGCAAATGCGTCGTCGGCAACATCGCGAAGCTCCCGCATATGCTCATAGCGGGCACCACGGGCAGCGGCAAGAGCGTCTGCCTCAATTCGCTGCTGCTGAGCCTCTTGTACAAGTCCACGCCCGAAGAGGTGCGGCTCATCATGATAGACCCCAAGATGGTCGAGCTCGGCATCTATAACGGCATCCCGCATCTCTACGTCCCCGTCGTCACCGACCCGAAGAAGGCCGCGGGCGCGCTCCAGTGGGCCGTCGTCGAGATGCTAAAGCGCTACCGCCTCTTCTCCGAGTGCGGCGTGCGCGACCTCGCGGGCTATAACGCACATCAGAAGAAGACGGGCGGGGACACCATGCCCCAGGTCGTCATAGTGGTGGACGAGCTCGCCGACCTCATGCTCGTCGCGAGCAAGGACGTCGAGGAGAGCATCTGCCGCGTCGCCCAGATGGGCCGCGCCGCCGGCATGCACCTCATAATCGCGACGCAGCGCCCCAGCGCGGACGTCATAACCGGCCTCATGAAGGCGAACATACCCAGCCGCATAGCCTTCGCCGTCTCGAGCGCCATGGAGAGCCGCATAATCCTCGACGCCGCCGGCGCGGAGAAGCTCATAGGCATGGGCGATATGCTCTACTCCCCCCTCGGGAGCGGCAAGCCCATGCGCGTGCAGGGCGCCTTCGTCTCCGACGAGGAGAGGGAGGACGTCATAGACTTCATAAAGGGCTCCAGCAGCGCCGAATACTCCGACGAGGTGCTCTACGAGATAGAGAAGGCCGCCCGGGAGAAGGACAAGCCCGCCAAGGGCGAGGCGCGGCATGAGGAAGAGGACTTCCCCGACGCCGCGGAGGGCGGGAACAACGCCTTCGCCGCCTACGACGAGCTGCTGCCCCAGGCCGTGGACGTCATATTCGACACGAAGCAGGCCAGCGTCTCCATGCTCCAGCGCCGGCTGAAGCTCGGCTACTCCCGCGCCGCGCGCCTCGTCGACCAGATGGAGGAGCTGGGCATAGTCGGGCCCTTCGAGGGCAGCAAGCCGAGGCAGGTGCTCATAACCAAGCAGCAGTGGCAGGAGATGCAGCTCATAAACGGCTCCGCGCCCACGGAGCGCAGCCGCCTCGAGGCCGAGTTCGGCACGGACAGCATGGAGGACGGGGAATGACCCGCGCGGAGCTGGGCTCGATGAGCATACTCGCCCTCGCCCATGTCGGCGACGCCGTATACGAGCTCCTGGTGCGCTCCCGGCTCGCCCGTGAGGGGACGGGCAAGGTCATAGACCTCCACCGCGCCACGGTCAGCATAGTCAGGGCCCCCGCCCAGGCGAAGGCCGCCGCGGCCATCCTCCCGCTCCTGAGCGAGGAGGAGCACGCCGTATACCGCCGCGGGCGCAACAGCCACGTAAATTCCACGCCCAAGGGCGCGAGCAAGGCGGAATACCACGCCGCGACCGCCCTCGAGGCCGTGTTCGGCTGGCTCTATCTCGCCGGCGAGCGCGAGCGCATAGACGCGCTCTTCGAGGCCGCCTGGGAGGCCGCCAACGCATAGAGGGAGGGCCCGCGCCCTCCCTTCACTCTATACCGCACAGGAGGTAAACGCCATGGCACTGGACGCCGTACTGCTCTCCGCGCTCGTGAGCGAGCTCGCGGGGACGATGCCCGGCGCGCGAATAGACCGCGTACAGCAGCCCGCGAGGGACGCCGTACTGCTCTCGCTCTACACCCGCGAGGGGCCGAAGAAGCTCGTCATCTCCGCCGCCGGGGCCGGGGCGAGGCTGCACTACACGCGCGGGAAGTATGAGAACCCGGATAAGCCGCCCATGTTCTGCATGCTGCTCAGGAAGCACCTCACCGGCGCGAGGATAGAGTCTGTGACTCAGCCGGGCTGGGAGCGCCTCTGCGAGATTGGCCTCACCGCCCGCGACGAGCTGGGCGTGGAGCGCCCGATGCGGCTCATAGCGGAGCTCATGGGCCGGGCCGCGAACATCATACTGGTCGACTCCGCCGGGAACATCATAGACGCCCTCCGCCGCCTGGATTTCGGCGAGGAGGCCTACAGGCGGCTGCTGCCCGGCATGATATACAGATACCCCCAGCCGCCCGCGAAGCCCTGCTTCTTCGACCTGGACGAGCGCGCGCTCGCGGAGCGCATAGCCGCCGCGCCCCGGGGCGCGGACTGCGCGGACTGGCTGCTGGACAGCTTCTCCGGCCTCTCGCCGCTCATAGCGCGCGAGCTCGCCCACCGCGCCGCGGGCTGGGACGGCTTACCCGACGTGCTCGCCGCCTTCATCGAGAGCGTGAGCCGAGGCGAATTTACGCCCACCCTCCTCGAACTCGACGGGAAGCCGAAGGACTACTCCTTCATGAGCGTTACCCAGTACGGCCCGCGGGGCGTGAACCGCGCGTACCCCGGCTTTTCCGAGCTGCTGGACGCCTTCTGGGGCGAGCGGGACAGGGCAGAGCAGCTCCGCCGCGCCGCGCACGACACCGTAAAGGCCGTGCGCACCCTCCGCGACCGCACCGCGAGGCGCGTGGCCGCCCAGCGCGAGGAGCTGCGCCGCTCCGCCAATCGCGAGGAGCTGCGCCGCCGCGGCGACCTCATAACCGCGAACCTCTGGCAGGCGAAGCCCGGCGCGCGCACGATGGAGTGCGTGGACTATTACGCCGAGGGCACGCCCACGGTCACGATAGAGCTCGACCCGCGCAAATCCGCCCAGCAGAACGCCGCCCGGGCCTATAAGGAATACCGCAAGGCCGAGGCCGCGGAGCGGCACCTCACAGCCCTGATTGCCGAGGGCGAGGCGAAAATAGACTACCTCGAGAGCGTCCTCGACGCCCTCACGAGGGTGGAATCCGAGCGGGACGTGCGCGAGATACGCGCCGAGCTCGCCGCCCAGGGCGTCATAAAGCCCCCGCGCGGGCAGAACAACAAGCCCCGCCGCGTCCAGAGTGCGGGGCCGCTCAGCTTCGTATCCAGCACGGGCGTCGAGATACTCGTGGGCCGGAACAACGTCCAGAACGACATCCTCACGCACAAGACCGCCCGGCGCAGCGATATCTGGCTCCACGCCCAGCGCGTGCACGGCTCGCACGTCATACTCCGCTGCGGCGACGCGGGCCCCGACGAAGCCTCCCTCCGCGAAGCCGCCGAGCTCGCCGCCCGCTACTCCGAAGCGCGCGATTCCGGCAAGGTCAACGTCGACTACACCGAAGTCCGCCGCGTAAAAAAACCCTCCGGCGCCCTCCCCGGCAAGGTAATATATACCGACTACCGCACCATAACCGTAGCGGGCTGTGCCCGCTGACCAGGCTGTGCCTGGAGACAGAGCGAGTCTTCGCGTCGGCAGTTGAATAACGTTAGCCGCCCGGTGACGTGCCGGGCGGATTTTCCGACGTTATGGGGTGCTTGTAGGGGAGGGCGTCCCCGCCCTCCCTTGCGTTGGTCACCGCATAGGGGTGGGCTAAACACGGACCCGGTACGAAAAAGCCTAAAAGGCGTAAAAACCCCCCGCCACCCTTTTAGGCTTTTTACCCTTTTCACCCCCCGGGGTCTTATGGAGCCAGGGGGTGTGAGCGGTCGGGAAAGGTCAAAAACCACCCCGTAAGGGGCGGCGTCCCCGACGCCCCGCGGGCCGGATGACGGGAAACGTATGTATAACGATACCCACCTCGTATCATATCGTTGGTGACGATACGTA
>DVKN01000127.1 GCA_018716005.1 Candidatus Scatomorpha stercoravium | reverse complement strand
CTGTCAGTACGAGCCCATAGGCCCGAGCTTCTGGGACGGCATCTTCCAGGGCTTCGGCTACACGGTCGTCCTCGTGGCCATGTGCCTTATCCGCGAGCTGCTAGGCTCCGGCACCTTCGGCACCGGCATTTTTGAGATAGTCGACGGCGCGCTCCGCGTATCCTTCGACGGCTCCGCCGCCGGCATACGCATCTTCCCCGAGCAGTTCGGCGCGACGATACTCATAATGCCCTTCGGAGGCTTCCTCACGCTGGCCAGCCTGCTCGCGCTCATGCAGTACGCTCTGCGCAAGAGCGCCGAGAAGAAGGAGAAGGCCGCCCGGGAGGCCAAGGTTGAGATCCCGGCTCCCGTAGAATCCGCGAAGGAGGCTGCTGAGTAATGGGTATGAACATACTTACGATCGCGCTCGGCGCGATATTGATGAACAACTTTATCTTCTCGCAGTTCCTCGGCTGCTGCCCCTTCCTCGGCTGCTCGACCAAGGTCGACACCGCCGTCGGCATGGGCATCGCGGTCACCTTCGTCATGGGGCTCGCGAGCGCGATATGCTACGCGGTCAACCTGCTGCTCGTACAGCTCGGGCTCGACTATATGAGCACCCTCGCGTTCATCCTCGTTATCGCCGTGCTCGTGCAGTTCGTCGAGATGTTCCTCAAGAAGAGCGTCCCGAGCCTCTACACCGCGCTCGGCATCTACCTGCCGCTCATCACCACCAACTGCGCCGTACTCGGCGTCGTGCTGCTGAACGTGCAGAACAGCTACGACTTCATCGAGAGCGTCACCTACGGCATCACCGGCGGCCTCGGCTTCATGCTGGCCATCGTGCTCTTCGCCACCGTGCGTGACCGTCTCCAGTTCGCCGACTATCCCGAGAGCTTCGAGGGCTTCCCGATAGCTCTGACCACCGCCGGTCTGCTGGCGCTGGCCTTCATGGGCTTCTCCGGCATGAGCATTGCGTAAGGAGGTGCCGTGATGAATCCCGATATCCTCAACATCATCTACGCCATCCTGGTGCTCGGCGTGCTGGGCGCCGTGTTCGGCGGCCTCCTGGCCTTCGCGGCCAAGATATTCTACGTCGAGCAGGACGAGCGCATAGGCCAGGTCCGCGACTGTCTCGCGGGCGCCAACTGCGGCGGCTGCGGCTTCGCCGGCTGCGACGCCTACGCCGCGGCCGTCGTCGCGGGCGAGGCGCCCCCCAACAAGTGCGGCCCCGGCGGCAAGAAGACCGCGGAAGCCGTCGCGGCCATCATGGGCCTCGACGCCGTCGAGGAAGTGAAGTACGTCGCCTACGTCCCCTGCTCCGGCAGCTGCGACACGGCGAAGCTCTTCTTCGAATACGAGGGCCCCAAGGACTGCGTCGCCGCCATGCGCTTCGGCAACAAGGGCCCGAAGGCCTGCCAGTTCAGCTGCATCGGCTTCGGCAACTGCGTCAGGGCCTGCCAGTTCGACGCCATGCACATCGTCAACGGCGTCGCCGTCGTCGACCGCGAGAAGTGCACCGCCTGCATGGCCTGCGCCAGCGCCTGCCCGAAGGATATTATCCAGAAGGTGCCCTACGAGCAGCGCGTGCTCGTCAGCTGCCGCTCGAACGACAAGGGCGCGCAGACCCGCAAGCTCTGCGACGCCGGCTGCATCGGCTGCATGAAGTGCCAGCGCGAGTGCCCGCACGAGGCGATAAAGGTCGTGAACAACGTCGCGACCATAGATTACGCCAAGTGCACCGGCTGCGGCCACTGCGCCGAGGTCTGCCCGAGGCACATCATCCACCCCCAGAAGATATACGTCCAGGACAACTGAGCCCGGCAGCGAGGCCCCGCGGAAGCGGGGCCTCTTTTATCGGCAAATCCGGCAATGTGACCGGTTTTGCGGGACTAATAGGGCTCGGTTGGTGTATTATCACGATTGAATAAAATTAACTCCATGGTATAATAGCCGCAAAGCGGCTATTATACCAGCTGCAATGTGGCCAATATATTAGGATAACCGCAGACACGCGAAGGGCGCGGCGCGTCCCGCGCAAATACAAAGCCGGAGGGCCGGGCTTACGGCCCGGGTGAAGTATGAGAAAACCGCGACAACTCACTTACGTACAGACCATAGCCCTGGGCTTCTTCCTCGTCGTCATGGCGGGCACGCTGCTTTTGATGCTGCCCGTATCCTCGGCGGGCGGCGAGGCCACGGGCTTCATCCCCTCGCTCTTCACGGCGACGAGCGCGAGCTGCGTGACGGGCCTCGTCATGGTGGACACGGGCACGCACTGGTCCTTCTTCGGCCAGGTGGTCGTGCTGGTGCTTATCCAGATAGGCGGCCTCGGCTTCATGACCATCGCGACGCTCTTCTCGAAGCTCGTGAAGCGCCGCATGAGCATACACGAGCGCGGCGTCATGGCCGCCTCGATAAGCTCGAACGGCTTCGGCCGCATCACGGAGATAACCTCCACGATTGGCTGGGGCACGCTCTTCTTCGAGGGCGTGGGCGCGCTGCTGCTGTGCATACGCTTCATCCCGGAGCGCGGCTTCTGGGACGGGCTCTGGTTCGGTATCTTCCACTCCGTCACGGCCTTCTGCAACGCGGGCTTCGACATCATCGGCAACTACGCCTCCCTCACCGCCTACTCCGACGACTGGCTCGTCTGCGGCACTATCATGGCGCTCATCACGATAGGCGGCATCGGCTTCCTCGTCTGGGACGACCTGAAGCGCAACGGCCTGAACTTCCGCCGCTGGGAGCTCCAGACGAAGCTCGTCATAGTCACGAGCGCCGTGCTCACCTTCGGCGGGGCAGTGCTCTTCTTCTTCCTCGAGCGGAACCGCATGAACGCGGATATGCCGCTCCACGAGCAGATACTCGTGAGCCTCTTCTCCTCGGTGACGCCGCGCACCGCGGGCTACAACAGCGTGGACACCGCCGCGCTCTGCCCGGGCAGCAAGCTCCTCACGATTATCCTCATGTTCATCGGCGGCAGCTCCGGCTCCACCGCCGGCGGCGTGAAGACCTCCACCATCGCCGTGCTGGCCGTCTGCCTCGCCTCCGGCGTCGTGGGCAAGCGCGATCCCGAGATTTTCGGCCGCCGCATCTCCAACGACGACGCGCGCCGCGCGGGCGTCATGGTCTTCATGAACCTCTCCCTCGCGCTCATAGGCGCGCTGCTCATCTCCCTCGCGCAGGACTTCGAGCTCACGGACATACTCTTCGAGGTCTTCTCCGCCATGGGCACGGTGGGCATGACCACGGGCATAACCCGCGACCTGTGCGATTTCTCGGCGGTCGTGATAGTAATACTGATGTACCTGGGCCGCGTGGGCAGCATATCCTTCGCGATGGCGCTCCTCGAGCGCCGCGCGCAGGCGCCCGTCAGGTGCCCTGAAGAAGCCGTCACCATCGGTTAATCATAGGAGGTTATTTGTATGAAGTCCTTCCTCATCATCGGCATGGGCACCTTCGGCCACCATCTGTGCGAGGCGCTCTGCCGCAACAAGTGCGAGATTATGATAGTCGACCAGCACCCGGAGGCGGTGGAGGATATGCTCCCCTACGTCACCGAGGCCAAGGTCGCCGACTGCACGAACATCGAGGTGCTCAAGAGCTTCGACGTCGGTAGCTTCGACGCCTGCTTCGTCTGCGTCAACCAGGCCTTCCAGGCCTGCCTCGAGATAACCGACCAGCTCAAGGAGCTCGGCGCGAAGCGCGTCTACTCCAAGGCCGACCGCGACCTCGAGGCCAAGTTCCTGCGCCGCTGCGGGGCCGACTACATCATCTACCCCGAGCGCGACGCCGCCGAGCGCATAGCCGTGCGCGAGTCGAGCGAGCACATCTTCGACTTCATCGCCCTCGCCGAGGGCTGCGCGATATGCGAGATCGAGCCGCCCCGCGAGTGGCTGGGCCGCAGCGTGGCCGAGGTGGGCCTGCGCAACCGCTACAACCTCAACCTTATCGCTGCGCGCACCGACGACGAGAAGATGCACCCCGTTGTCGACCCGGGCTACAAGTTCAACGAGGCCGAGCACATCCTCGTCCTCGGCAGCATGGACGACGTGCGCCGCGTCACCACCTGAGCGTGCGCGGCTTCGCCTTCGACTTCGCGCTGCTCGCCGCCGTATACGCGCTCGTGTACGCCCTGCGCCTGAGGCGGCGCGAGGCGAGATACCGCGTGTGGTTCACGCTCTTCTACGTCTACGTCTCGCTCGTCCTGGCCGTGACGCTCATGCCCTTCCAGATACCGCTCCCCGCGGAGCACGGCCTCTCGCTCGAGGAGCTGAACCTCGAGCCCTTCCGCGACGTGAAGCGCGGCTATCTCGGCGCGGTGCGCGGCGTCGTGCTCAACGGCGTGATGTTCCTGCCCATGGGCTTCCTGCCGCCGACGCTCAGGCCGCGCGGCTTCCTGCGCACGGTTCTGGCGGGCTTCCTCGCGAGCCTCGCCATAGAGAGCGTGCAGCTGCTCTACTGCCTGGGCCCCGAGCTGAACCGGCGCATCTTCGACGTCACCGACCTCATAATGAACACCGCCGGCGCCGCCGCGGGCTACGCGCTCTTCCGCCTCGCCCGCCCCGTAATAGCCCTCTTCGACCCGGCCGTGCCGCTCAAACAGAAACGAAAACGGACTGCGTAATAAACAGCAGTCCGTTTTTGCGTAATCTTATTTCTTTGCCTTGCGCCAGGAGAAGCCCTCGCTGCGGGCTATCTTTTTCATGAGCCTGCGCAGCTTCGCGCCGGGGTTGTATACGTAGATGCTCAGGCAGTCCCACTCGAGGACGAGGAGGGCCCTGTCCTCGGGCAGCAGGAGGCTGAGCGTGCCGGAGTGGTTCTCCATCAGCTCGCGCACCGCGGCGGATATCTCGGCGGGGGAGGGGTTCTCCTTATACCCGCCCCAGTCCGTCTCGACGCGGCGGTAGCACATGAGCTTGAGGAGTATGTTCGTCATCCTCGCGCGCAGGCCCAGCTCGTCATAGGCGTTCAGCCAGTGCGCCTCGGCCCTGTGCAGGCGGCCCCAGGACGCGGATTTTACGCGGCGGGGGAGGAAGTCGGCCACATAGGCGCGCTCGGCGAGCAGCACGTGGGCGCTCGCGGAGAAGTCCGCGGCGCTCATGCTATGGCCACCTTCGCGCTCGTGATATCGCTCACGCGGCGGCAGTTCGCCATCGTCATCATGTACTCGAGCTCGGCGCGCTTCGTCTCGGCGTAGAGCTTCACGCCCTCGACGCCGCCGCCGTGGGCCGCGACGACGAAGGGCCGGCCTATCATGGCCGCGTCCGCGCCCAGGGCGAGCACCTTGAAGATGTCCGCGCCCGTCCTTATCGCGCCGTCGACTATGATGGTGAGCGCGCTCCCGACCGCCGCGCGTATCTCGGGCAGCACCTTGGCCGTGGCCTCGGCGTCGGTCATGACGCGCCCGCCGTGGGTGGAGATGACGATGCCCGCGCAGCCGGCTTCGGCGCACTTGAGCGCGCCCTCGGCGGTCATGACGCCCTTCGCGATGAAGGGCACGGGCAGGCTCTCGGCGACGGCGCGCAGCTCCGCCACGCTCTTGGGGCCGAGCGACTTCACCGCGGAGCCCATGTTGGCGAAGGCCGCGGCGTCTATGTCGCAGGCCACGGCGGGACAGCCGGCCTCGGCGCATTTGAGCGCGAGGGCGGCGAGCTTCCCGTTGTCGCGCCAGGGCTTAATCGTGGGCACGTCGAAGCCGCCGAAGGCCATGGCCGCCTCGAGCCCGTCCTCGAGCTGATGGCCCGCGCCGTCGCCGGTGAAGGGCAGCACGCCCGCGTCGCGGCCGCCCTCGACGGCCATGCGCGACCAGTCGGCGGTCGAGATTGCGCCGTTATAGTTGTAGCCGTTCAGGCCGCCTATGGGCGCTATCGCGAGCGGCAGCGAGAGCCGCTGGCCGAAGAGCTCGCAGGACGTGTCCGGCTCCCAGGCCTCGTGGACCGTGTCCATGCGTATTTTCACGCGCTTGAGGTACTCGGCGCAAGCCGTCCAGGCCGAGCCGTCGCCCATCGCGCCCACGCCGGGTATCCTGCCCCGGCAGGCGCGCCCGTCGCAGACGGGGCAGACGCTGCAGTTGGGCCCCATAATCTCGCGGGCCCTGTCCCATATCTCGTTGAGAGTCATAGCAAGCCTCCGTTATTTAAGATTTGCGCCCCATTTTACATGGAGCTTATGAGCGACACTATCACGCGGCCGACGGCGTCGGCGAACTGGCTGATGTGGCGTATGCGGACGAGCTCGCGGCCGTAGATGCGCCGCGCGTTGGGGAGGTCGGCCTCCTCGCCGGTGAAGACGCACATGACCCTGACGCCCATGCGGCGGAGCTTCTCCACCTCGCCGGCGGAGTCGGTGACGCCCTGCTCGCCCTGGTACTCGCGGCGGCGGCCCTGCTCGTCGCATATCTTGCGCACGTCGTTGGGGCTGCAGTCCGAGAGGGTTATGAGCAGCCGCCGCTCGTAGGGCGACTTGCTCAGCAGCTGGCCGACGGCGCGCAGCGCGAGGCCGTCGCGGTTGAAGCCGGCGGCGGCGTATTCGAAGACAGCGCCGTTGTTCTTCACCTCGCCGTAGTCGCGGTAGACGCGCATGACCGTGCAGTCGGCGACGGTGCAGAAGCTCATGACGCGCACGGGCACGCCGCAGCGCGTCAGGCTCTCGGCGAGGATGTAGGCCTGGCTCGCGACGCTCTCCTGCCTCTGGAGCTGGCTCGCCGAGCCGTCGAGCAGCAGGTCGACGGAGAGCTCCGTGTCGCTCGCGCGCTCGTGCTTGAGGAAGATGCGCGGGTCGTTCAGGTACACCGCGCGCCACACCGTGCGCGCGTCGAGCGCCCCGGCGCGGGATTTGAGCATGGAGTCGTCCAGATGGACGAGGATGCAGTTGCGCACGCGCTCCGTGAGCCGGATTATGGCGAGCCGGTGCGCGACGATATTGGCGTTATAGTAGCGGCGGTTGGCCTCGGCCTGGGCGCGGTTCTGCTTGCGCTGGAGGATTATCTCCCCGCTGCGCACCTCGTGCGCGGGCAGCTCGCCCCGCGTGAAGTGCAGCATACTGCCCGCGTGCTTGTCGCGGCAGAGGCGCTCCTCGATATTGTCGTTGTCGGCCTTGGAATACATGCTGACGCCGAAGCAGTCGCTGACGAATTCGCGCAGCTGCTGCGGGCTCTTCTCGCCGCTGATGCGGGCCATGGGGCCGAGCTTCGCGGTCTTGACCTTCTTCACGTCGCCGGAGCGCACCCGCGCGCCGAGGGTGAATTTCTTCCGCCCGAAGCCGCCCATGAACTGCGGCAGCTTGCCCATGGCCTCGCGGCGGAGCATCCCGCCGGTGACGCCGAAGTAGTTCGCGAGCACGTCCCTCATGCGCGCGACTATCTCCTCGCTTGTGAGCTCGGGGCCGAATTCGACGGCGGCGAGGATTTTCTCCTCCCGGGCGGTGAGCTTCTGCCCCTTGCCGAGGATGCGCGCGTAGTGCTCGAGCTTCAGGCGGTCGGTGACGGGCAGGTCCAGCTCGTGGACGCCCTCGGCCTGGCGCAGTATCATGCGCGCGTAGCCCTCGCGCAGCAGCCTGAGCGCGGGCCTGTCGGGGAGAGCGCGCTGATAGGCGCAGTTCTCCAGCCCCGTCCAGAAGAGGTCGGCGTAGGCGTCGCCGTTGGGCGCGTTCTCCATGCCGTCGAGCAGCTTGCGCAGAACGGGGTAGTCGTAGTATTTGTACACCGCGCCGACGATGCTGTTCATGTAGACGTCGGCGTAGCCCTCCGCGTCGTACGCGCGGCTGTCTGGGTGGAGGCTGTAGTCGCCGGCGGCGTTCCAGATGAGGTTCGTGGCGCGGCGCTCCTGCCGCTCGGCCTCGTACTCGCTGAGCTCGGGCGGCCTTTCCCAGCGGCCGGCCATCTCAGGCAAAGAGGCCGTCGCGGCCGAGGTCGGCGGGGATGCGCGCGGCGACCGCGTCCTCCACGAGCTTGCGCTCGAAGGGGTCGAAGGCCTTGTTCACGACGCCCATGCGCAGCGCCTCGAGGGCGTTGAGCCCGTGCTCCATGAGGTCGACGGAGCTCATGAGGCCGCGCAGGTCGAGCGCCTTCGTGGATATCTCCGCGCTGTCGCACTTGCGGCGCAGCTCCTGATAGAGGCTCGCGAACTGCTTTACCCACTCGTCGCGGAGCGTCGGATGCTCGCGCTCGAGGAGCTTGCGCAGGTTCTCCTCGGTGATGGCCGGCATCTCAATGACGACGAAGCGGCTCACGAGCGCCTCGTTGAGCTCGCGCGTGCCGGCGTAGCCGTAGTTCATGGTGGCGATGAAGCGCGCGGCCGGGTCCATCGCTATGCGGTCGTAGCCGGGCACGTCTATCACGCGGCGGAAGTCCAGCGTGGCGTGCAGCACGGCGAGGGACTCGTTCTTCGCCATGTTTATCTCGTCGAGCACGCCGAAGCCGCCCAGCGTGGCGCACTGGGTTATCGGGCCGGGGCGGAAGCTCACCTCGCCGTTCTTGAAGGTGTCGGTGCCGATGAGCGAGGCGGCGTCGGTGTTGATGTAGAAGCTGACGTCCCAGCTCGGGCGGCCGAAGGCCGCGGCCAGGCACTCGGCCAGCACGTTCTTGCCGGTGGCCTTGGGGCCCACCAGCAGC
The DNA here is from genome assembly GCA_018716005.1 of Candidatus Scatomorpha stercoravium. Classification (GTDB taxonomy): domain Bacteria; phylum Bacillota; class Clostridia; order Oscillospirales; family Oscillospiraceae; genus Scatomorpha; species Scatomorpha stercoravium. Next base: position 20,886 of record DVKN01000127.1, on the reverse strand, counting down.
AGGTTCTCGCCGCAGAGCAGGGCGGTGGCGGCGGCCTCCCAGATGCCCTTGCCGTAGTAGTCGAAGCGCGGCTTCTCCGTGACGCGCGCGGCGGCCTCGGCCGGGACCGGATGCGCGGCGCGGAACTGCTCTATCCCCTCGATAATACCCGGGTCTATGCCCTCGCGGCGCAGAAAGTCAAGCATATGTATACCTCCCGAAAGGCTTATTTCTTCCACCACGAATTCTACCACAAATTCGGCGAAAGTCAAAACTATTCAGCATGCGTTTAATCAAGTTTTTCTCCGGATTTTCAATACGTTGACTATTCCCGCGGATTGTGTTAAACTGTAAACGAGAAAATCTAACTTTTTCACAAGCTCTGGCCCTGATTTGACCACGAGTTTGGCGAACATTGTCTTGAAAGGGGCGTTTTTATCATGCTCAGGACCATCGAGATAAAGCAGAGCGTATTTGAGAGCAACGACCGCGTGGCGGACGCGCTGCGCGCGGAGCTCAGGGAGCGGGGGCTCTTCTTGCTGAACCTCATGTCCTCGCCCGGCTCGGGCAAGACGACGACGCTGGTTAAGACCATCGCCGCGCTCAAGGACGAGCTGCGCATAGGCGTAATGGAGGCGGACATAGACTCCGACGTGGACGCCCACACCGTCGAGAAGGCCGGCGCGAAGGCCATACAGCTGCACACGGGCGGGATGTGCCACCTCACCGCCGACATGACGAAGCAGGGCCTGGACGCGCTCGGCACCGAGGACGTCGACCTCGCCATACTCGAGAACGTCGGCAACCTCGTCTGCCCGGCGGAGTTCGACACCGGCGCGAGCAGGAACGCCATGATACTCTCAGTCCCCGAGGGCCACGACAAGCCCCTCAAGTACCCGCTCATGTTCGAGGTCTGCGACGTCATGCTCATAAACAAGATAGACGTCCTGCCCTACTTCGATTTCGACCTCGAGAAGGTGCGCGAGTACGCCCTCATGCGCAACCCGAAGATAGAGATAATCCCGATAAGCGCCAAGACCGGCGAGGGCATGGACAAATGGTGCGATTGGCTGCGCCGGGAAGTTAAAAATTGGAAAGAAGGCTAATCCGCTTAAAACGGCTCGACGCCGTTTTAAGCGGAGAGGGCCCCCCGGCCCCTGGCCGATGGGGACCGGCGCTCCGCTGCGCGCACGCCCGCCAGTCTGCGGACTGGCAGCCGCACACTCCGCTGCGCGAGAGGTATTTTTCCCGAGGTATACGCCCCCGGGAAAAATGATTTCAATTTTTTGCGCCGGGGGCGCAAATTCTGCGAAGACATATTGAGAAGAAAGGCTGAAAGCCGCTTTGAAATAACCAAACTGAGAAGGGGGAATTCACAGGAATGAGAGCCAGCATACTTAAGCTCGCCACTAAGGTCAGCATCGAGTGCGGCACCTACACCGGCGTCACGCCGAACGACCCCGAGTACAAGATACTCGACCCGGTCGTCACCGACGAGATGGCGGAAATCGCCATGGGCCTGAAGGTCCGCAAGTACGTCACCGCCGAGCAGGTGGCGAAGAAGGTGAAAAAGCCTCTCGGCCGCGTCAAGGAGGTGCTCGACGAGCTCACGCAGATAGGCTTCTGCCGCTGCAACTTCAAGGACGGCGAGGACAAGTACTTCCTGCCCATATGGGTGCCGGGCATCATGGAGATGATGGTCGGCAACAAGGAGCTGTGCGAGCGCTACCCGGTCATAGCCGAGTGCTTCGAGGAGTACACCCGCCGGCGCATAGCCCCGCTCGCGCCCTTTATCCCCGTCGGGCAGGGCATGATGCGCGTCATCCCCGTCGAGATGGCGATAAAGAACGACGCCCACAAGGGCACGTATGAGGAAATCCACCAGATAGTGGACAACGCCTGGGAGATCGCCGTCACGGACTGCTCCTGCCGCCGCACGCGCCGCCTCATGGGCGAGGGCTGCGGCCACCTCGAGAAGGACGTCTGCATCTTCTTCAACGAGGGCGCGGAGTACCACATCCGCACCGGCCACGGCCGCAAGATAGACCGCGAGGAGTGCTACGAGATACTCAAGCGCTGCGAGGAGAACGGCCTCGTCCACGAGATATCCAACCTCGACGCGCCGAACGGCGCGGCCGCCATATGCAACTGCTGCGGCTGCTCCTGCTTCTCCCTGCGCATAGCGGAGTATCTGAAGACGCCGGACGTCATACGCTCGAACTACGTCGCCGAGGTCGACGCGAGCAAGTGCGTCGCCTGCGGCCTCTGCGTCGAGAACTGCAACCTCGGCGCGCTCAAGCTGGGCCAGAAGCTCTGCTCCACCCCCAGCAAGGCCCCCGAGCACGACACCCCGCACGACAAGCTGCTCTGGTTCGGCGAGGACAACTATGACAAGTACTACCGCACGAACCGCGGCTACACCGCCGCCGACGGCACCGCGCCCTGCAAGACGCGCTGTCCGGCGCATATCCCCGTCCAGGGCTACATAAAGCTCGCGAGCATGGGCAAGTTCGACGAGGCGCTCGAGCTCATCAGGAGGGAGAACCCCTTCCCGGCGGTCTGCGGCCGCGTCTGCCCGCGCTTCTGCGAGGAGGCCTGCTCCCGCGGCGACGTGGACGCGCCCGTCGCGATAGACGAGGTCAAGAAGTTCCTCGCCCAGCGCGAGCTCGACCCCGCCACCCGCCGCATCCCCAAGATGCTCAACATGACCGGCAAGCCCTTCACGAACAGGATAGCCGTCGTCGGCTCCGGCCCCGCCGGCCTCTCCTGCGCGTATTACCTCGCGCTCCAGGGCTACCCCGTCACCGTGTTTGAAAAGCAGAAGACCGTCGGCGGCATGCTCATGAACGGCATACCCAGCTACAGGCTCGAGAAGGACGTCGTCGCCGCCGAGATAGACATCCTGCGCGAGATAGGCGTCGAGTTCAGAACCGGCGTCGACGTCGGCAGGGACGTCACGCTCGACGAGCTGCGCCGCGAGGGCTACGAGGCCTTCTTCCTCGCCATTGGCGCGTGGAAGGCCGTGCCGCTCGGCATCCCCGGCGAGAAGTACCGCGGCGTCATGAGCGGCCTCGACTTCCTGCGCCGCGCCGAGGGGCCGCGCCCGCCCGCCGTGAGCGAGCACACCGTCGTCGTAGGCGGCGGCAACGTCGCCATAGACGCCGCCCGCACGGCGCTGCGCCTGGGTGCGAAGGACGTCACCGTCGTCTACCGCCGCGCGCGCGAGGATATGCCCGCCGACGCCGAGGAGGTCGCCGAGGCCGAGGCCGAGGGCGTGAAGTTCCGCTTCCTCGCGAGCCCGCTGCGCATAAAGGGCTCCGACGGCAGGGCCGTCGAGGTCGAGCTGCAGCTCATGGGCCAGGGCGAGGCCGACGGCGCTGGCCGCCGCAAGGCCGTGCCGCTCGAGGGGCAGACCGACCTCATCCCTGCCGGCACCGTGATAGCCGCCATAGGCCAGCGCGTGGACTGGGGCGATATGCTCGCCGGCAGTCGCGTGCAGCTCAGGCGCTCCGGCGCCGCCATGGCCGACCGCGTCACGCTCCAGACCATGGAGCCCGACATTTTCGTCGGCGGCGACGCGCTCACGGGGCCCAGCTTTGTCATCGACGCCATCGCCGAGGGCAAGGAGGCCGCGATATCTATACACCGCTACGTCCAGCCCGGCCAGAGCCTCACCATAGGCCGCCGCGTCAAGGACTACATGGAGCTCGACAAGTCCGACGCCGACCTCAGCGGCTATGACCGCGCGCCCAGGCAGCACGCCGCCGCCCCCGACCCCGCCAAGGCGAAGGAGACCTTCCGCGACCTCCGCGGCACCTTCACCGCCGAGCAGGTCATGAAGGAGACCGAGCGCTGCCTCGGCTGCGGCGCGACCGTCGTCGACCAGAGCGCCTGCGTCGGCTGCGGCGTCTGCACGACGAAGTGCCAGTTCGACGCGATACATCTCGTGCGCGTGACGGACGAGTCCGGCAAGGTCTACGAGAAGCTCATGCCCGAGAGCGGCAAGAACCTCGCCCGCCGCGTCAAGGAGATCGCCGTAAAGCGCGTCGCGCGCCCGCGCAGCAAGTGAGATGCACGAGATGACGCTGGCCATACAGGCCATACGCAACGTGCTGGAATTCGCCGCCGAGAACGATATAGACGAGATTGACACCGTCGTGCTCGAGATAGGCGAGCTGAGCCTCGTCGTGCCCGAGTACATGGAGGAGGCCTGGAAGGCCGCCTCGCAGCGGACGATGCTCGAGAACACACGCCTGCGCATAGACGTCACCCCCGGCAACGGGATATGCGGCGGCTGCGGGAAGGTGTACAACATCGTCGCCAACAAGGGCGTCTGCCCGGACTGCGGCAGCCGCGACAAGGAGATACTCTGCGGCCGCGAGTTCAACATCAAGGAGCTGCTCGTCCCCGAATAATCGCGCCGGGAAAAAACCTGCGCAAAATCGAAAAAAACTCTTGCAATCCGCCGTAAGCTGTGCTAATATATAAAGGCTCTCAAGAAGAGCCCTATGCGCCGTTAGCTCAGCTGGATAGAGCGTCTGGCTACGGACCAGAAGGCCAGGGGTTCGAATCCCTTACGGCGTGCCAAGGAAACCCGCCCGTTTCGTGTGAAACGGGCGGGTTTTTGTATTTCATCCCGGGACGCGAGAAAAGGCCGCCGGGATTCCGGAGGCCTTTTCCTGCGCTCTCTTATTTCCTGCGCTGGTTTTTAATCCAGATGCGCTCTAGGCCCTTCAGGGCCAGGGCGTCGTCTATCTCTATTTCGCGGCGGCAGTGGGGGATGATGAGGTTGGCGAGCGTGCCGGTGGCGACGTAGCGCGCCTCGCAGCCGAGCTCCTGCTCGAAGCGGTCTATCATGCCGTCTATGGCGGCGGCGGTGCCGAACACGGCGCCGGACTTCATGCAGTCGTTCGTATTCGTGCCGATGCACTGCTTCGGCGCTTCGAGCGTGATGCCGGGGAGCAGGGCCGCCGAGCCGGCCAGCGCGTCGAGGGAGACGGCCGCGCCGGGGAGGATCGCCCCGCCGAGCAGGCGGCTGCGCGCGTCTATGACGCAGACGCTGGTCGCCGTGCCGAGGTCGCAGATGATGAGCGGCGGCTCGCGGTCGGCGAGCGCGCCGACGGCGGAGGCGACGAGGTCCGCGCCGAGCTGCGAGGGGTCGTCTATGCCTATGTTGAGACCGGTCTTGACGCCCGCGCCGACGACGAGCGGCTCCACGCCGGCGAGCATCCGCGCCGCCCTGGCGAGGGTCTTCGTCATCTGCGGCACCACGCAGGCCACTATCGCGCCGTCGAAGCCGCCGGGCTCCACGCCGTGCATGGCGAGGGCCTGCGACATGAGCACGGCGTACTCGTCCGACGTGCGCGCCGCCGTCGCGAACACGGCGCGCGCTTTTACCTCACCGCCGGCGACGCAGCCCGCGGTTATTGTGGAGTTGCCCGCGTCGAGCGCCAGCAGCATCTCACATGACTCCCTTCTGGCGGTACTTTATGAGCCGAACTATGACGCTGGAGAGCACCAGGTTGAGCACGAGCTCGATGATAAAGTTTATACCGACGAGGACAGTGAGGATGTAGGTGACAACGTCCTTGCCGGCGGCCCCGGCCCATTCGACGAGCGTGGACTCGAAGAGGAAAATCAGCGCGGCGAGGAAGAGCCCGGTGTTGACAACGGGGCTCACGATGGCCGCTGAGAGGACGCCGCCGGAGACGCTCTTTTTGGAGACGGCGCCGTAGACAAGGCCAGCGCAGAGGCCGGCGGCAATGCCCTTCACCATGCAGACGAGGAAGGTGAGGATGGGGCTGACGTTCCAGAGGATGCCGCCGCCCGCGTCCACATTCGTGACGCAGGTAATCACCACGACGAAGCCGAAGACGCCGCCCAGCCACGCGCTGGCGCGCGTGCCGTAGAGCGCGGCCCCAATCACGATGGGCACCAGCGTCATCGTGATGTTGAAGGGGCCCACCTTCACCACCAGGGACAACAGGGACAAAACGACGACCAGGGCCGTAAGGATGGAAATCCCTACCATGCGCCTGGTCTTTGCAGTACGGGTGTTAGTCATATTTATTTACCTCCTGCTGCTGTTCCGGGTCCGGCCCGGATATAGCGCACCGCCTATTATAGCGTCTTTCCGCCGGAATGCAAGAGGAAAATCGCATTTTTCCGAAAAAACCTCCCCGAAATTTTCGGGGAGGCTCCCGGGGGCTATTTTATCGCCTCGCTGATGTTGTCGGCGAGCTCCCCGGCCGCCTTGAGGGCGCGGCCGATGACGTTGTCGCCCTTCTTCTTCGGGGTCATCAGCACGCCCATGGACGCGCCGATGGCCATGCCCATGCCCACGCCCTTGAGGAAGGAGCGGCTGTCGAGACTGTTCATGCGTATACGCCTCCTTTGGAGATTTCGGAGTAAGTTTGCGCAGGCGCGCGAGAGAATATGAATTGCCCGCGGCGGTAATTTGTGTTATAATAAATTGCTTTAATCCTGCCTGCGGAAAGGAAATTCACGAATGGCATATAAAATTCTTGCGGTGGGCGACACGGTCGGCTCGCCGGGGCTTGAATATATCCAGCGGCGGCTGCGCGCCCTCCGGCGCGAGCTGGGCGCGGACTTCGTCTGCGTCAACGGCGAGAACGCGAACGTCGTAGGCTGCACGCCGAGGCAGCTCGACGCCATCCTCCACGCGGGGGCGGACTGCATCACCCTCGGCAACCACACCTGGACGCGCTGGGAGCTCCAGCCCTATCTCAACGATGAGCCGCGCGTAGTGCGCCCGGCGAACTTCGCGCCCCAGTGCCCGGGCCGTGGCTGCGCCGTTTTCGACACGCCGGCGGGGCCGCTCGCGGTCGTGAACCTCCAGGGCCGCTTCACGCTCGACCCGAATACGGACAACCCCTTCCTCACGGCGGACGCCGTGCTGGAGGGGTTGGACGCGAGGATGATCCTCGTCGACTTCCACGCCGAGGCCACGAGCGAGAAGACGGCCATGGGCTACTATCTCGACGGCCGCGTCAGTGCCGTCTGGGGCACGCACACGCACGTGCAGACCTCCGACGCCCACATCCTGCCCCGGGGCACGGGCTACATCACCGACCTCGGCATGACCGGCCCCGCCGAGAGCTGCATAGGCATAAAGCCCGAGCAGAGCATAGGCAAGTTCCTCGGCGACGTCCCGCGCCGCTACGAGTGCGCCGGGGGCCCCGTCAAGCTTGAGGGCGCGCTCTTCACCCTCGACGAGAATACGGGCCGCTGCACCGCGGTCAAGGCGGTGAGGTTCCTGTGATACGTGTGCTCCACGCGGCGGACCTGCACCTGGATTCGCCCTTCGACGCCCTCGGGGAGGAGAAGGCGGCGCTGCGCCGCCGCGAGCAGCGCGAGCTGCTGCGCTCCCTCGCCGAGCTGCGCGCGCGCGAAAACTGCGAGCTCGTGCTGCTCTCCGGCGACCTCTTCGACAGCGACGCCGCCTGGGCGGAGACGGAGGAGCTCGTGCGCATAACGCTCGCGGAGATGGCCGTGCCCGTCTTCATAGCGCCCGGCAACCACGACTATTTCCGCGCGGGCGGGCGCTGGTCGCGCATACGCCTGCCGGAGAACGCGCGGGTCTTCTCCTCGCCGGACTTCGCCTGCGAGGTCATGAACGACCTGGGCGTGCGCGTCTGGGGCGCGGCCTTCACCGACGCGTACTCCGCCGGGAAGCTCGCGGAGCTGCGCATACCGCGCCAGGACGGCTTCACGGAGCTCGTCTGCGTCCACGGCGACGTGGGCGCGCCGAATTCGCGCTACAACCCCGTGACGGAGCGGGAAATCGCCGCCACGAGGGCGGATTACATCGCCTTCGGGCACAATCACGCCTGCTCGGGGCTCAGGAAGGCCGGGGAGACGTACTACGCCTGGCCCGGCTGCCCGGAGGGGCGGGGCTTCGACGAGTGCGGCGAGAAGGGCGTCATGATAGTCGACGCCGGGCCGGGGAAGGTTGAGGCGCGCTTCGTGCCCACCGCGGCGCGGCGCTACGAGAAGCTCAGCGTCCCGGCGGACGGGCTCGGCTCCTTCCGCCTCCCGGCGGACGCCGCGCGCAACATATACGAGCTCACCGTCACCGGCGAGACGGACGCCGCGCCGGACCTCGCCGCGCTCCGCCGCGCCCTCGAGGGGAGCTGCTTCGCGCTCCGGCTCAAGGACGCCACCCGCGTGAGGCGGGACGTCTGGGAGAGGGCGGGGGAGGACTCGCTCAGGGGCGTGTTCCTCGCCATGCTGCGCGAGAGGTATGCCGCCGCGCGCACGGACTCCGAGCGCGAGCTCGTAACCGCCGCCGCCCGCTGGGGCCTCGCGGCGCTCGACGGCAGGGAGGAGGCGGAGCCGCTGTGCTGATAAGGAAGCTGACGGCCAATTTCGGCTGCCTCGAGGGCGAAACCCTCGAGCTCAGGCCGGGCCTCAATATTATAAACGCGCCCAACGAGAGCGGGAAGAGCACCTGGTGCGCCTTCATCCGCGCCATGCTCTACGGGATAGACAGCGCCGAGCGCGCGAAGAAGGGCTCCCTGCCCGAGAAGACGCGCTTCGCGCCCTGGACGGGCACGCCCATGTCCGGCACGATGGAGCTCAGCCACGGCGGGCGCGAGATTACGCTCGAGCGCTCTACCAGGGCCGCGAACGCGCCGATGCGCGTCTTCTCCGCGACCTATACCGGCACCGCCGACCCCGTCCCGGGCGTCGACGGGGGCAATGCGGGCGAATACCTGACCGGCGTGAGCCGCGCCGTCTTCTGCTCGAGCGCCTTCATAGGCCAGGGCGCGGCGGCCGTCACCGGCTCCGCCGAGCTCGAGCGGCGCATAGCCGGGGTCGTGTCCTCCGGAGAGGAGGAGGTCTCCGCCGGCGAGGCCGCCGAGCGGCTGCGCGCCTGGATGCGCGCGCGCCGCTACAACAGGCGCGGGGCCATACCCGAGCTGGAGGGCGAGATAGCCGCCGCCGAGGAGAGCCTGCGCCGCGTGTCGGACACCGTTGCGGAACGCGAGCGGGCCCGCGCCGAGCTCGCGCGCTGCGCCGCGAGGGCCGACGCCCTCACGGAGAAGCTGCGCGCCTCGCAGGAGAGCGAGCGAAGCGCCGCGCGCGAGAGCTTTGAGCGCTCCGGCGAGAGGGTGAGCGAGGCGGAGCGGGCCTATACCGCCGCCGCCGAGGCCGCCGCGAGAGCGCGCGCCGCCGCGCTCGGCGGGCCCTTCGAGGGCATGGACGCCGCCGGGGCCGTCGAGAAGGCCCGGAGCGAGGCGGAGCGGGCCGAGCTTCTCATGCGCGCCGGCGAGGCGAAGCCCAGCCCGCTCTGGGCGGGCGTCTGCGCCGCGCTTGCGCTGCTCTTCACCGTGCTCGCCATAGCCGTGAGCCCCTTCGAGCTCATAGGCACGGCCGTATTCGCCGCGCTCGCCGCGTGGCGGTACAGGATATACCGCGCCGCTCTCGAGAGCGCGAGAGGCGCGGCCGCGCAGCTCGCGGAGCTGCTGGGGAAATATTCCGCGAAGTCCCCGGAGGACATCGGGGCCCTCGCCGCCGATTACGCGCGCCGGCGCTCCGCGGCGGACGAGGCGGAGAGCGCTCTCGAGCGCGCGAAGGAGGCCCTCGCGGCCGCCCGCGCCGCCCGCCGGGCCGACGAGAGCCGCTTCACCGGCGCGCAGGAGAGCCCGGCCCTCCGCCAGCTGAGCTGGGAGCTCGCCAGCATGAACGCGAACCGCGAGAGCCTCACCGAGAAGATAGCGGAGCTCTCCGGGGCGATAAGCGCCATGGGCGACCCCGTCGCCGTGGAGAGCGGCATAAGGGACAGGCAGGAGCGCCTCGCCGCGCTCATGCGGCAGTACGACGCCATCGAGCTCGCCGCGGGGACGCTCGAGCGGGCCGGGGCCGAGCTCCAGGGCCGCTTCTCGCCGGCGCTCGGAAAGCGCGCGGCGGAGCTCTTCTCCCGCCTCACCGGCGGGCGCTACGACGCCGTCACCGTCTCGCGGGATTTTTCCGTGCTCGTCCACCGCGCGGGCGACAGCGTCCAGCGCGGCAGCCTCTACCTGAGCGCGGGCGCGGCCGACCTCATGTACATGGCCGTGCGCCTCGCCATAGCGGAGCTCGCCCTCCCGGGCGGCGAGCCCTGCCCGATAATACTCGACGACGCCCTCGCCTATCTCGACCCCGTGCGCCGCGAGCGCGTGCTCGCGCTGCTCACGGATTTGAGCCGCGAGAGGCAGATAATACTCTTCACCTGCGCGTGAGGGAAGGAGCGGCAGCGCATGAGATTTGAGGTATCGCCGAAGCTCTTCGAGCTTCTGCCGGACGCCGTTTTCGGCGTCGTCGCCGTGCGCGGGGCGGACAATTCGCGCGAGTATCCCGAGATAAGCGCCCTGCTGCGCTCCGCCGCCGCGGACTGCGCCGAGGCGCTCGCCGGCGTGAAGGTAAAGGAGTCGCCGGACATCGTCCCCTACCGCGAGGCCTTCCGCGCGCTGGGCATAAACCCGAACAAGTTCATGTGCTCCATCGAGGCCCTGCTCACGCGCATAGCCAAGGGCAAGGGCCTGCCGGAGATAAGCCCCGCCGTCGACCTCGGCAACGCCGTGAGCCTCATGACGCGCCTGCCCATAGGCGCGCACGACATGGGCACGGTAGGGCGCGCGCTCGAGGTGCGCCCCGCCCGGGCCGGGGACAGCTTCGTCCCCTTCGGCGGCGGCGAGGCGGAGACGCCGGAGCCGGGCGAGATAGTCTACGTCTCCTCCGGGGAGGTGCGCACGCGCCGCTGGACCTGGAGGCAGAGCGAGACGGGGAAGATAACGCCGGGGACGAGCGACCTGCTCTTTCCCATAGACGGCTTCGCGGGCGTGAACCTCGAGCGGGTACTCGCCGCGCGCGAAATGCTCGCCGGGCGCATTGAGAGCGTCTTCGGCGCGAGGGCCGCCGTCGGCCTCGTCGACCGGGAGCACCCCGTTTTCGAGGCCGAGCCCTGATTAGCCGCGCCGCTTGGGGATGGAGATCGTGACGATGAGCTCGTCCGCGGTCTCCTCCTTTTTATACCCGGCGTCTATGCCGCCCTGCCTCATAATCTCGAGGCTGTGGGTTATGCTGTTGAGGAAGACGCGCACGTCCTTGAGTATCAGCGCGCGCTTCGCCGGGGGCTTCTTCCCGGGCGCTTTGGCGAGGAGCGAGTCTATGTACCGGTCGGTCTGAGCGACGTTGAGGCCCTCCGCGATTATGTGCTCGAGCGCGGCGCGGCGCGCCTCCTCGTCCGCGAGGCGCAGCAGGGCCCGGCCGTGGCGCTCCGTGAGCGAATTCGCCTCCAGCGCCGCGAGGATATCGTCCGGCAGCTTCAGGAGGCGCAGCTTGTTCGCGACCGCGCTCTGGCTGCGGCCCAGGCGGCGGGCGCACTCCTCCTGGCTGAGGCCGTAGAGGCGTATCAGGTTCGCCATGCCCCGCGCCTCCTCGACGAAGCCGAGGTCCTCGCGCTGCAAATTCTCGACGAGCGCTATCAGCCCGGACTCGGCCGCGTCCACGTCCAGCACGACGCAGGGCACCTTGCGCAGCCCGGCCATCTTGGCGGCGCGCAGCCTCCGCTCGCCGGCGATGAGCTCGTAGCGCCCGTAGTGCAGCCTCACGGCGAGGGGCGAGAGCACGCCGTATTCGCCTATGCTCGCCGAGAGCGAGCGCAGCGCGTCCTCGTCGAATTCCCGCCGCGGCTGGTTGGGGTTGGGCCCTATCTCGCCGACCGGCAGCTGGACTATCCCCGAGCGCCCCAGCCGGGGCCTGGAGAGCACGTTTTGCATTGAATTCCGCTCCCTTCCGCTTTTGTGCTTGCGCCTATAGTGTACCAGCCGCGGCGCGCGAAGGCGCTCGCTTTTGCGCGGAGGCCCGGGCGGCGGATATTCACAGTTTTTTAACTCACGCGGCCGCGGGAAAAGCTATAATTTCTAGTAGACACATCCCACCGCAACGGAGGAATATATATGAACAAACGCGCACTGGTAATCGAAGACGACAAGAACATCGCCGAGCTGCTGCGTCTCTATCTGGAGAAGGACGGCTTCGAGGTCACCATCGCCTCTGACGGCGGCGCGGGGCTGCGCCTCGCGGGCGAGGTCGAGCCGGACGTCATACTCCTGGACATCATGCTGCCCGTCATGGACGGCTGGCAGGTCTGCAAGGAGATACGCCGCTCCTCCCAGGTGCCCATAATCATGCTCACCGCCAAGGGCGAGACCTACGACAAGGTCTCCGGCCTCGAGATGGGCGCGGACGACTATATCACCAAGCCCTTCGAGGTGAAGGAGCTCATCGCGCGCATCCACGCGGTCATGCGCCGCGCCGACGGCGTGGCCGCGCCCGTGGAGAAGAAGCTCGTCTACGACAAGCTCGTCATAAACCTCGACAGCTACGAGCTCATCGTTGACGGCAAAAAGGTCGACACCCCGCCCAAGGAGATGGAGCTCCTCTACCACCTCGCCGCCTCGCCGAACCGCGTCTTTACGCGCAACCAGCTCCTCGACGAGGTCTGGGGCTTCGACTATTTCGGCGACTCCCGCACCGTCGACGTGCACATAAAGCGCCTGCGCGAGAAGCTCGAGGGCGTCTCCGACCAGTGGTCGCTCAAGACCGTCTGGGGCGTCGGCTATAAGTTCGAGCTCAACGAGCCGCAGGCCGGCGAGAGCGCAAAATGAAGAGCATATACTTCCGGAACTTCCTCTCCACGGCGCTGATGGTGCTTCTGAGCTTCCTCATCGTCGGCACGGCGCTCGTCTTCATGGGCCAGGGCTTCATCATAAGCTCCCACCGCGACGACATGAAGGCCATAGCCACCGCCGTCGCCCACATGGCGGACAGCGCCGGGTACGAGGATTTCACGAGCTGGGACGTGCGCATAAGCCTCTCCGTGGCGGCGAAGATTTCGGGGAACGATATGCTCGTCACGAACTCCGAGGGGCTCATACTCTCGTGCAGCGACGACCCCGGCCGGTGCAGGCACATCGGCCTCCATGTCGCGAGCGGCGAGATGGAGGAGCTCGCCGCCTCGGGCGAGCTCAACTCCGTTACCGACCTCGGCGGCGTATACCGCTCGCCGCGCTACGTCTACGCCATGCCGATATCCGAGGGCGACCCCGGCGGCGGCTACGTCTTCGTGAGCAGCACGCGCTCGACAATCATGAGCGCCTGGGGCGGCTTCCTGTGGGTGTTCCTCGCCGTCGCCCTCGCCGTACTGAGCCTCGCGCTGGTCATGAGCCTCGTCATATCCAAGAAGCTCTCCGAGCCCCTCGACGAGATGACCGCCGCCGCGCGGCGCTTCGCCCACGGCGACTTCTCCGTCCGCGTGCGCGAGGACAAGGGCACAGACGAGCTCGCCGCCCTCACCAGCTCCTTCAACGCCATGGCGGACTCGCTCGAGCGCAGCGAGGAGCTGCGCAACGAGTTCATCGCGAACGTCTCCCACGAGCTCAAGACGCCCATGACCACCATCGCTGGCTTCGCAGACGGCATCCTCGACGGCACCATCCCCAAGGAGGAGGAGGACAAATACCTCGCCACCATCGCCGACGAGACGCGGCGCCTGAGCCGGCTCGTACGCCATATGCTGAGCCTCTCGCGCATGAGGAGCGAGGGCAGCGACATGACTAAGCGGCGCGACTTCGACCTCAACGAGCTCATCATCCGCACGATGCTCAACTTCGAGACCCGCTGCGAGGATAAGCGCCTCGACGTCGACCTCCAGCTGCCCGAGGTGCACATGAGCGTCACCGCGGACCCGGACTCGATAACGCAGGTGCTCTACAACCTCGTGGACAACGCCGTCAAGTTCGCCGACCCCGGCACACCCATCACCGTGGGCCTGCGCAAGGAGAACGGCAAGGCCTACGTCTCCGTGAAGAACCTCGGCGAGAGCATCCCCGCCGACGACCTGCCGCTCATATTCGACCGCTTCCACAAGTCCGACCGCTCCCGCAGCCGCGACCGCGACGGCGTCGGACTCGGGCTCTACCTCGTCAAGAGCATCCTCGACGCCCACAACGAGGACATCGCGGTCACCAGCGAGGGCGGCGCGACCGAGTTCGTCTTCACGCTCACGCTCTCGCGCGACAAGCCGAAGAGCGAGAAGGCGAAGGCCGAGAAGGCCTCGCGCTCCCGCTCCCGCCGCCGCGCCGCCGAGGACGCGAAGGATTCCAAGGACGCTAAGAACGGCCCCGACGGCGCCTGAGCCGTTTACAAATTGTTCGGAAGCCGTTCACAGGACATTATATTTTCGTTCACAGGCAATTATAAATTATGAGATACCATAAAATCACCGCAGGGGGTAAGCTTCATGGATGAAGACAGAGCAAGGTTCCTCGCCGAGTGGTACGGCGCCGGTGAGGCGGAGACCTCCGCGGAGCAGGCAGATCCCGCCGGGACAGGCTGCATTTCCTCTCAAATACCTCCCTCCCGCCCCGGCGGGAGCCTCGCCGGGGACGCGCCGCGGAAAAGGCGCGCCGCCGTCCGGGCCGCCGGCATATGCTTCCTCGCCGTACTTGTCATAGCGGCCAGCGCGCTGCTCTTCTCCGGCGGGAGCTACGTCCCGCACGTCAGCTCGCCCGACGAGCCGGAGCAGTACGCGGACTACCGCGAATACTTCGAGCACTACTACGAGAACGCCGCCTCCTCCGCCGGGGAGATAAAGCTGCCGGAGGCGGAGACGGGCACGGGCGTCACGCTGACGCTGACGCCGAGGCCGGAGAGCGGCGGGCTCGACCTCGCCGGCGTATACGAGCGCTGCTCGCGCAGCGTCGTGGCCATCACGAGCTCCGCCGGCGACGGGCGCTACATCTGGGGCAGCGGCATAATCATGACGGCGGACGGCTATATCCTGACCAACGCCCACGTGCTCGAGAACTCCGTGGAGAGCACGGTCACGCTCTGGGACGACCGCGAGTATGAGGCCCGCCTCGTCGGCGCGGACAGCGCCAGCGACCTCGCCGTCATAAAAATTAACGCCGTCGGCCTGCCCGCAGCCGAGTTCTGCGCGGACGCCGTGAGCGTGGGCGAGGCCGTGGCCGCCATAGGCAACCCGCTCGGCCCCGAGCTGCGCGGCACCATGACGGACGGGATAATCTCCGCCCTGAGCCGCGATATAAGCTACACCAACCACCCCATGACCCTCATCCAGACGAACGTCGCTATAAACGAGGGCAACTCCGGCGGGCCGCTGCTCAATATGTACGGCCAGGTCGTGGGCATGACCAGCATGAAGCTCGTGAGCGCCTACGCCCGCTCGAGCATAGACGGCATAGGCTTCGCCATCCCCGTGGAGACCATGAAGTCCGTGGCGGACGCGCTCATAGCCGAGGGACGGGTCTCGGGCCGCGCCGCGCTCGGCGTCACCGTGGGGCCCATCCCCGCGGACGCGGCCGAGTACTTCGATATCCCCGACGGGCTGTACGTGAGCGCCGTCACCCCCGGCTCCGACGCCGCGGAGAAGGGCGTCGTCCCCGGCGACATCATCGTCAGCGTCGACGGCGAGCACGTGAGCGAAATAGGCGAGCTCTCCGCCATTATATCCGACAAGGGCCCCGGCGGGACCGTCTCGCTCGACATCTACCGCTACGGCGGCGAGGACGTCTACCTCGACGTCGAGCTCATGGACTCGGCCGAATTATATTGATTTACTCCACTCCTTTTTCCATACTTTTCCCCCTCTCTTCCAAACGGAAAAAGCCCTCCTCCGGGAGGGCTTTTTCCTTGCTCCGGCGGGCTCAGGCAGCCTCCTCCTCGCGGCTGCGGAAGAGGAGGGACACGCACCAGAGCGCGGCCAGCCCGACGAGGGTGTATATGACGCGGCTCACGACCGCGGTCTCGCCGCCGCAGAGCCAGGCGACGATGTCGAAGCGGAAGAGCCCGACGCTGCCCCAGTTGATGCCGCCGACGATGGCGAGCACGAGGGCAATCCTGTCCATGATCATGCCGATTACGGCCTCCTTTGCTTTTTCTCAGCCCATAGCTTGCCCGGCGCGGGGCGGAATTATGCGTTCGGCAAAACTAGTGCCGCGTCGACAGCCTTCGCTCTTGCAAATTGCGCGCGGACGCGGTATATTTTAATCACAGCTTATCCAACTGCCGGCCGCGAGGCCGGCGAGCGGTGACCCGGCTCATATCTTTATCCCACAACCCTGTTCTAAGGCGGACCCACCCCCGGGCCCGCCGCCTTTTTATGCCCCCGAGCATAAAGAAAAGGGCCCTTCCCGCGGGAAGGGCCCTTCGCTGTATTTCAATCAGTCCGCGCCTATTACGGGGACGCGGAAGGCCCACTCGCCGCCGGTGGTCTTCCAGCCGCAGCTCGTGGAGTCCTCGCACCAGGCGTGGCCGTCTATGACCTTGCCGGAGCAGCCCTCGGCCACGAGGACGCCCGAGGCGTTGTAGAGCCGGGAGGTGCCGGGGTTATAGATGTACGTCTCGCCCGTGGCCTCGTCCTGCACGAAGGAGCACTCGCCGAATATGACGACGCGGCTGTACCCGTCCATGACGGCCTCGGCCCCGTCCGCGAGGCGCACGAGCCAGAGCTCGCCGCTGCGGCCCAGGAGCTCCTCCGCGCCGGAGAAGTAGACCTCGCTGCCGTCGGCGAGGAAGACGCGCACGCCGGTCTCGCCCTTGACCCAGTAGCCGCCGTCCGTGGGGACGCCGGTGTAGCCGTAGAAGACGGCGGGCTCGAAGGTGGTCGTGTTGTAGTAGGTGCCGCCGGCCTCGAGGCTGCCGTAGCCGAGCGTCACGGATTCGACGCCGGGCAGCTCAAGGCGCACGGCGCCCGTGGTGTCGATTACCTGCCACATACCGCCGCCGTAGACGGCCGCGCAGCCGCCCGTGAAGCTCGTGGCCTCGCTGTACTGCGGCTGGACGACGAACTCGCCCGTCGTGTCCACATAGCCCCAGAGGCCGTTTATCTTGACGGCCGCGAAGCCCTCGGAGAAGGGCAGGGCGTCCTCGAAATAGCTCGTGCGGCCTTCGAGGCGGTTGAGCGCGGTGCCGTCGGCGCGCAGGAAGCTCTTGCTGCCGGCCTGGTAGGTGCAGAGCATCAGCCCGCCCTCGCACTGGGCGAGGGAGGAGACGCTGCCCGCGGCCATCATGTAGCGGTCGGAGAAGTTCGCCGTGTCGAAGACCACGGCCCCGTCGCCGCCGTAGCAGACGGCGTAGTTCGCCTCCTCGTCGGTGACGCACAGGACGCCGAGCTCCATGGGATAGACGCTCACGTAGTCGAAGCCGGTTATCCAGCTCCCGTCCGCGCCGCAGACGGCGTACATCCCGTCGGTATTCTGAAGGATGTATATGGCGAGGTACTCGGTATCGGGCCCGGAGCTTATGCTCGCGGTCTGTATATCTGCCAGCACGGGGTCGAGCACTATGCGGCCCGACTCGGTGACGAGCCCGCCCTCGAAGGGCAGGAGCCGCCCGTAGGAGTCCGAGGGCGCGAGGGCGGAGACGGTGTCCGCGCCGGCGCGCGAGTACACGGCCTCGAAGCGCTCGTAATCGGTGAGCAGCTCGCGGTCGGTGCCTATATTGGGCGCCGCGACGGCGTCCTCCGGCTCCGTGCCGGCGCCGTCGGCGCGCTCTATGGCGGGTTCGATGTATTCCTCGCGCACCGTGTTCCACTGGTCGGCGAGGCCGCAGCCCGTCAGCAGCAGCGCGAGCGCGAGGGCGAGGGGGATAAAGCGTTTTTTCATCGCACAGCCTCCATGTAGCCCTGAGAGGATATGAACGCTTGGCCGACGCCGCCCTGGAGCCAGAGCCAGAGCGCCCTCTCGCCGCTGTCGGCGGCGGCGGAGGAGCTCACGAGCGCGAGCGTGTCGAGCCCGAGGGCGTACTCCCCGGAGGCGATGTTCTCCTCCGTGGGCTCGACGCCGTCCACGGCGATGATGCTGTAGCCGTCGGCGAGGCCCATGAGCACGCACTCGCTCCATAGCCCGAAGCCTATGGCCGCGCCGCCGGTGAGGGGCGCGCCCTCGCCCGTGACGAGCGCCTCGTCGCAGCTGACGAGCTCCTTGAGCGCGGCTATGGAGCCGCTGCCCTCGGGGCGGGCGAGTATCTGTATGTCCCCCTCGCCGCCGAAGGCCGACCAGGAGCCCTCGCGGCCGGTGAAGATATTCCTGAGCTCGGCGGAGCTCAGGCTGTCCACGCCGCTGCCCTCGCCGGTGAAGAAGACCAGCGCGTCGCGCGCGACGGGCGCGCTGTCCACGCCGGAGGGTATGTCCGCGTACTGCGGCACGAGGGCGACGCCGCCGTCCGCCGCAATCCGGGCCGCCTCGGCGCTCGAGCAGAGCGTATAGTGCTCCGCGGCGTCTGCGCGGCTCATGCCGAGCATGATGGCCGTCACGGCCCCGGCCAGGGGCTCGTAGGCCCGGCTCGAGGCGAAGTCCGGGAAGGTGGAAGCCGTGTATTCAAAGTCCAGCGCCATGTCCGGCGAATCCGTCGGGTCGGGCGCAAAGTCGCCGCAGGCGGCGAGCGAGAGCATCAGCGCCGAGGCCGCCAGCAGCGCAGCGATTCTTTTCATCCTGTGTCCTCCCTTGGGGGCAAACTCTGTCTATTATACCGCCTCGCGCGCATATTCGCAAGCCCGCGGCGCGCGGGGAGGCCGTACACTTATTATAAAAGATTATTTATGAACAATCTGTCAATTATTCTTTCGCGGCTCTTGACATTGAGCGGCGGCGGTGTTATATTAGCACTCGAAGGCCGAGAGTGCCAAAAGAGCCGGAGCACAGCCCGGACGAGACAGGCGCGCGGCCTCGGGAGTAGATATGGCTCTGAGCGAAAGGAAAAAGAAAATACTCGCCGCCGTGGTTGAGGAATATATACGCACGGCGGAGCCGGTCGGCTCCAAGACCGTCGCGCAGACGGCGAAGCTCGGCTGCTCGAGCGCCACTATCCGCAACGAGCTCGCGGAGCTCGCCTCGATGGGCTATCTGGAGCAGCCGCACACCTCGGCCGGCAGGGTGCCGACGCCGCAGGGCTACCGCATCTACGTGAACGAGCTCATGCAGCGCCAGCGGCTCTCCCTCGAGGAGACGGAGGCCATCAACCGCAGCCTCAACGAGCGCCTTCGCGAGCTGGACGACATCGTGAGCAACGCCGGCGCGCTCGCCGCGAGCCTCACGAACTACCCGGCCATGGCCATCGCGGCCCCGCCGCCGGCGACGATAAAGCGCTTCGACCTCATCTACATCGACGCGAACACCTTCATAATCGTCGCCATGATGAGCAACGACACGGTGCGCAACAAGCTGGTGCATCTCCCGGTCAGCGTTGGGCAGGATATGATTAACCGCCTTTCGGCCGTCTTCAACGCGAACTTCACCGGCATCACGGAGGACAGGATAAGCTCCCTCACCATCCGCGCCGCCGAGCGGGCCGTGGACGACACGATGGGCCTCACGGGCGTGATTGCATCCTTCGCGATTGAGATACTCTCCGAGGCGCAGACCGCGGAGACCTGCGTCACCGGCGCGAACCGCCTCCTGGCCCAGCCCGAGTATCAGGACCCGGCCAAGGCCCACGCGCTGATGAGCTACCTCAACGACGCGCAGCACATACGCTCCCTCCCGGACGTCTACGGCGACATGGGCGAGGGCATCAAGGTGCTCATAGGCCCCGAGAACGTGGCCGAGGAGCTCAAGGACTCCTCCGTCGTCCTCGCGAGCTACGACATGGGCGACGACACGAAGGGCCTCATAGGCGTCGTCGGCCCCACCAGAATGGACTACTCCGCCGTCGCGGCAAAGCTGGGACTCATCGCCCGGGCGCTCTCCGAACGCCTCGGCGCGGGCAGCCAGCCGCCGCCGGGCCTGGACAATAAACTCATCATCAAAGAGATAAAGGAAGATTCAAATGGACAGCACGAACAATAGGCCGGAGGACAGCATCCCCGAGAACGAGTCCGCCGCCGAAAACGAAAAGGCCCCCGAGGCCGAAAACGTGCAGCCCGAGACCCCGGCGGGTCAGGCTGAGGGCGCGGCCGAGGACAAAAAGTCCTCCAAGAAGGACAAAAAGGCGGCGAAGGCCGACAAGGCCGCCGAGGACTGCGCCGCGAAGGTCGCCGCCGAGCACGACCGCTACCTGCGGCTGGCTGCGGAATACGACAACTACCGCAAGCGCTCCGCCCGCGAGCGCGAGAGCATCTACTCCGACGTGAGGGCGGACACGGTGACGAAGTTCCTGCCCGTGTACGACAACCTCGCCCGCGCGCTCGAGCAGAGCACCGCCGACGAGGCCTACCGCAAGGGCGTGGAGCTCATAATGACGCAGTTCAAGGACATTCTCTCCCGCCTCGGCGTCACCGAAATTGAGGCCATGGGGCAGCAGTTCGACCCCGGGCTGCACAACGCCGTCATGCGCGGCGAGGACGAGACCAAGGGCGCAAACGAAATAGTCCAGGAGCTCCAGAAGGGCTTCAAGCTGGGCGACAAGGTAATCCGCTACGCCATGGTCAAAGTGGTCAACTGCGACTGAGACAACAATTCCAATCCATATATATAAATCATTCTTTCAAAATAACTGGAGGCATTCATCATGGGTAAGATTATAGGCATAGATCTCGGCACCACCAACAGCTGCGTTGCCGTCATGGAGGGCGGCGAGGCCGTCGTCATCCCCAACGCCGAGGGCGCGCGCACCACTCCGAGCGTCGTCGCTTTCAGCAAGACCGGCGAGCGCATGGTCGGCCAGGTCGCGAAGCGCCAGGCCGTCACCAACCCCGACCGCACGATAAGCTCCATCAAGCGTGAGATGGGCAGCAACTACAAGGTCACCGTCGACAACAAGAGCTACACTCCCCAGGAGATAAGCGCGATGGTGCTCCAGAAGCTCAAGGCCGACGCCGAAGCCTATCTGGGCGAGAAGGTCACCGAGGCCGTCATCACCGTCCCCGCCTACTTCACCGAC
>DVKN01000126.1 GCA_018716005.1 Candidatus Scatomorpha stercoravium | reverse complement strand
GCGCCGTTAATGACGGGGATGGAGTCGAGGGCCATGTCCTTGCCGATAATCGGGATGGTCAGCGAGACGCAGATAATGACCGCGATGATGTCGAGCCAGCAGGTGACGACGGTGCGCCACTCGTCGATGAACTGACGCAGGTTAATCATGGAGCCCATGGCGAAGAGCAGCATGGGGAGGCTCCAGCTCGAGGCCGAGGTGAGGCCCGCGCGGTCGATGATGTCGGAGGGGATTATACCCGTCACGAACAGGATAAGGAACAGCATCAGCGTCGCGAACACCGAGGAGATGCGCGCGTGGGTGAGTTTGGCAATCAGGTCGCCTATCGCGAAAAACACGAGCACGACGGCGAGCCAGATGAGCATATTGAGCATTGGTTTTTCCTCCTTCTTTATCCCTCTGTGCGGCTCAGGCCTCGGGGCCCCCGCCGAGATATTTGTCGAACCACTCGCAGAGCGCGTTCAGCCTTATGACGCGGTTGGCCGGGCGGCCGCCGCGGTTGAGCTCGTGGCCCTCGTTGTGTATGAGCACCACCTTGCTGGGGACGCCCATCTGCTTGAGGCTCACGAACATCTGGAGCGCCTCGTCCATGTAGCAGCGGAAATCGGTGTTGGAGTGGATGAAGAGCGTGGGCGTGGTGACGTTCTTGACGTATTTGAGCGGCGACTTCTCCCAGAGTATCTCGCTGCCATCCCACATATTCCCTCCGTTCTCCCAGGGCTTGACGCCCATGTGCTCGAGCAGGAAGAGGTAGCCCTTGTCGCAGGTGGAGATGCTGCTCACGAAGTTGGAGATGGACCTCATGGCGCAGGCGGCGGCGAAGCGGTCGGTGTGCCCGATAATCCAGTTCGTCATGAAGCCGCCGTAGGAGCCGCCACCTACGCCGAGACGGGCGGGGTCTATGTCGGGATAGAGCTCCAGGGCGGTATCCGTAAAGCCCATGATGTCCTCGTAGTCGATGCTGCCGAAGCGCCCGCGGATGTCGGCAAACTCGTTGCCGCGGCCCTCGCTGCCGCGCGGGTTGCAGAAGAGGACGAAGTAGCCCTCGGCCGCCCAGAGCTGCAATTCGTGGAAGAAGACGCCGCCGTAGCTCAGGCGGGGCCCGCCGTGTATCGAGAGTATGGCGGGGTATTTCCGTCCCGGCTCATAGCCCAGGGGCTTCATGACCCAGCCCTGCACGGGCACGGGGGCGCCGGTGACGGCCTCGATGGGCTCGGGGACGGAGAGCTCGAGGGAGTCGATGAGGGCGTCGTTCGCATGCGTGAGGCGCTTTTCCGCGCCGTTTACGAGCGTATAGAGCTCGCCGGGCCTCATGCCTCGGAAGGCGAGGTAGACGAGCCGTCCCGCCGCCGCGTCGAGGAATTCGACGCTGCCCTCGCCCGTGAGGACGCGCGCCTCGCCGGTCGCGAGGTCGAGGTACTCGATGCGGCTCGAGCGCTCGACGGTGGAGATGCTGTAGAGCGTATCGCCGTCCACGCGCCAGGCGCTGCCCGCGCCGAGGCGGCAGTCCGTGCCCACCGTGGAGCCCACGCAGCGGTCGGAATGGCGCAGCAGCAGCTCGGGCTCGCCGCCGGAGAGGGGGACGATGAAGAAATCGCCGTTCTCGCCGTTGCCGTAGCTGAGTCCGTCGGTGAGGCAGAGCACGGCCCTGTCGCGCCAGATGTCGAAGAGCTTTACTATGTACCTGTCCTGCTCCAGGAGGCAGCGGCTCTCGCCGCCGTCCCAGACGTAGACGCCGTGGCGCAGGGTCTGCACGTCCGTGAAGCGGCTGCCCGTATAGAGTATCCGCCCGTCCGAGACGGTGAAGCCCGCGACGTTGAAGGGCGGCTCCGTGAGCTGGGTTATGCCCGCATCGGGGCCGTAGACGTAGAGCTGCGTGCGCTTGCCGGCGGTGAAGCCCGCGCCGTTGCTCCAGAAGGGGACGTCCTCGAGCACGTCGAAGCCCGGGTCCGGCTCGCCGCGCATGGCGTATGGCGCGGTGAAGGCGAAGCGCCCGCCGCCGAGCGGCAGGGCCTTGCCGGCCCTGAAGGGCACGCTGAAGAGCACGGACGCCTCGCCGCCGTCTATGGGCAGGGCCATGTAATCCGTCCCCTCCGCGCCCGCGGCGGGGTAGACGAGGGTCCGCTCATCCATCCAGGCGTATGAGAGCGACTTGCCCGGCCCCGCGAGACGGCGGTCGGAGCCGCCCTCGAGGCTTAAGAGCCTCAGCTCGGCCAGGTATCCGTTCCCGGCGAGCTCCGGCGTCTGCGCGGTGTAGGCGGCATGCCGCCCGTCGGGCGAGACAGCGATGCCGCTCAGGCAGCGCAGCTCCAGAAATGTTTCGCAGCTTATCCGCCGCATGTTCCTCACTCCCAATTTTTAATAATTAATTTTAATATTTAATTAAATTTGCAGTTAAATAAAAAGCTCACATGGAGAGCGTCTTCAGCACGCCTACGATGTGCTCGCGCAGGGAGGCCGCGGCGGCCGCGGCGTCGCCGGAGCGTATCGCGCCGAGGATGGCGTCGTGACCGGCCACCGTGCCGGGGAGGTTGCGCGTCCGGGGCGGGCGTATCAAATAGTTGGCGACGAGGAAGCGCGCCTGCACGCGGTTATAGGTCTCGAGGAGCACGCCGTTGCCGGAGGCCTCCACCAGCGTGCGGTGGAACTTGCGGTCGGCGGTGGCGAACTCGACGTAGCGCGTCTCGCCCGCGAGGCGGCGGCACTGCTCGGCGTAGCCGTCCAGGGCGCGGATGACCCCGTCCGCGGCCCGGCCGCGCCCGGCCATGAACTCGTCGAGGGCGTAGCCCTCCATGAGCCGGCGCACCTCGCACATCTCGCGCACGGTGTCGAGGCTGTACTCGGGCACATAGAGCCGCCCGTTGCTCATGGAGATGAGGATGCCGTCGTTCACCAGCAGCTTCACAGCCTGCACGACAGGAGTCCTGCTGACCCCAAAACGGCGCGCGAGCTCGTCAAGGGTGAGATTCTCGCCCATGACATAGTCGCCGCTTATCAGGCTCTCGATAATGCGGTCATACAGTATTTCGTCCAAGTTCGATTTAATCCTCATATGCAAATTATAACAGACCCCGCCCCAGAGTGCAATAAAAAATAATAAATAATTAAAACAGCCCCCCAAAAACCGCCTCCGGCTCCCCCACATCCGCAAGAGAGCAAGGCAAGGGAGCGCCTCAAGTCCTGCACCCACCCCAAAAAACAAATCCGGAGCCCAGCGCAGCGGGTCCGGATTTGAAAGGAAGAACAAACGGAGAGAAATGAATGTCCCCAAAAACACAAAATCGCAACCCAACATCGTGGTTGCGATTTTGAAAGGAGGCGCAAGGGAGCGAACGCAGTTTTCGCCAAAAGGCGCAGCCTGGCGGCGGAAACGGAGTTGAGCGGACTTTGCGCCGACGCTGGAGCGGGTGAAGGGAATCGAACCCTCGTATTCAGCTTGGGAAGCTGATGTTCTGCCATTGAACTACACCCGCGTTTGCCCGGATAGTATAGCACACTTTTGCCGGGCTTGCAAGGGGGTTATTCGCACATTTTGTCGATTACGGCGCCGGCGAATTCGGCGGTGCCCAGGCTCCCGCCGAGGTCGCGGGTGACGAGGCGGCCTTCGGAGAGCAGGGCGAGGACGGCGGACTCTATCCGGTTGGCGGCGGAGGTCTCGCCGAGGTGACGGAGCATCATGACCGCGGAGAGGATGAGCGCGGTGGGGTTCGCGTCGTTTTTCCCGGCGTGACGGGGCGCGCTGCCGTGGACGGCCTCGAAGATTGCGGCATCCTTCCCTATATTCGCGCTGGGGGCGAGGCCGAGGCCGCCGGTGAGGCCGGCGCAGAGGTCGCTCACTATGTCGCCGTAGAGGTTCGGCAGCACGAGCACGTCGAAGTCCTCGGGGCGCTGCACGAGCTGCAT
>DVKN01000125.1 GCA_018716005.1 Candidatus Scatomorpha stercoravium | reverse complement strand
GGAGGCGTGTTTTTCAGGCGGATCAGCCAGCAGGAGTATGATGCTTTTAAGAAAATTGGAGCTTGAAAATATATGATTAAGGTATAGCCGCCAGCTTGCGCAGCACTTCATCCAGCGCGAGCCAGACCTCGCCGAGCCTGTTCTGAATCTCCGCGAGGTCGTTTTCGTACACACGGCTCGTTGCGTTAACGCGCTTTGCAATCTGGTTCACGTTCGCGCCGGTGCGCCGCAGGAGGCTCACCAGAGTTTTTATCTCGGCCATGTCCAGCAGAACGATGCGCCCGTCAAGCGCGAGCTTGCGTAGGAAAGCGCTCAGATTTCCCGTACCGACCAGCGCCATGCGCGCTTGGATCTGCGTGTACTCCTCCTCGGTCACGCGCGTCATGAGCTTCACGCGGCGCTTGCGTTTTTCCGTCAACGTTCCGCGCCCCTCTCGCGTTTGCGCTCGCCTTCCCGCAAACGCGCGGCGAAGATGTCCAGCAGGCCTGGATGCGTGTGTCCAGAGCCAATTTCTTTGCTGATGGCCTTCTTATCTGCCCACGCTCTATTCTCCGGGCTTATACGCCCGTCGTGCGGCCTGTTCGCTATGAGCGAGGCCGTGACGCGCGCCATGCGCTTCTCACCGAACTGCTCTCGGACTTCGGCGATTGCGGCCTTTGTGTTGAGCCGCGAGCCGTCGTAATTGCGGGCAATCGCGTTCTCAATGGCAGTTTTACAATTCTCGTCGGCCTCAGCCGAAGCCTTGAACTTGTCCAGTTCACCTCGCTCGTTTGCCTCCCGCGCCGTGCCGTCGTAGATGGGTACGGCGCGCTGCTGTTCCATGGCGTCGTCGGCGCGCTGCGAGATGACATCTCTGAAGTCCCATGCGGGGTATGAAAGGGAATCCATCTGCTGGTAGTCCTTGAAAACATCCTCCAGCGGGCAGGGCGAGCGAAGCATAGTTTCAAGCTGTGCCGGCGAAAGGCCGGCGTCGGCGACGTTGAGTATGATGTCCTGCTTCGTGCTGTATTCGTAAGCATGATTCAAAATTTCCTCCGGCGGCTGTGAGAGCAGCCAGCTTCGGTATGTGTTAAACTCGTCAGTCATTTTAGCCTCTAACTGTTCAAGTGAATTCAAAGGCAAGCCTCCTGTTGCTGTTGCGTTTTGGGTTCATAAAGTGGTATGGGTTCTTTAAGTTTTGCGAGCAGCGACGGGCGTTCATCCTCGCTGACTGGCTCAGGCAATGTGTTGTTTTCCATGTCCAACTCTGCGTTCAGCTCAATGAGCCGAGCAGATTTTTCTGCAAGCTCGGCCTCCTGCGGGAAGGGCATTTTGAGTTCATCACGTGCATTTTCAACTTGATGCTCCAAATCTTCGAGCCGCCCGCGGGCTTTTTCGAGCTGCCTGTCCAGGCCCGCGAGCGCATTCTCAATGCGCTGGATGTTGCCTCTGGCGTCCGCGCCCAGCTCGACATGATGCTCCGCCGCTCCGCTGAGCGTGAGGACGTGCTTGCCGAAGTGTTCGAGCGCGACGCCGACGTCGAAGCCCCGGAAGCTGCCAACGTGTACTGGCTTCATGTCCTGCACCTCGGACAGGAAATTCAAAAGCGCCTCGCCTGCGGCAACGCGTTCGGTGTAGTTTACTCCGTTCAGCTCGATGCCCGCAAAACCGTCCTCCGGCGCTGGATGCGCGTCGCGCGTCTGTATGTCCTTCTCCAACTCGGCAATCCACGCCTTCGCCTCGGCGATCTCCCGCGGGAAGCTCCTCGCGAGGTTGTCCTCAAGCCGGTAACGCTGGCTTTGGAAGCTGGACTTGAGTAGCCGCAATTTTGCAACCTGCACGTCCAAGTCCATTTTCTCTTTGATGCGTGGGTCGCCCGCGCACAGTGCCTTAATTTCCGCAAACGAGAGCGTCGTCTCGTCCACATCCTCGCATGAGCGCACCGGCGACTTCGAGGTCATGATCTGAGAGATAAACTTCTGCTTATTCTCCAAAGTCTGCCATAAGTAGGCGTCGAATGTGTTCTCGGTAACGTACCTGTACACATGGACGGTCTCATTCATGTTGCCCTGCCTCGCTATCCTGCCCTCGCGCTGCTCGAGGTCGCCGGGGCGCCAGGGCGCGTCGAGGTCGTGGAGGGCAATGAGCCTGTCCTGCACGTTCGTCCCTGCGCCCATCTTTGCCGTGCTCCCCATGAGCACGCGCACCTGCCCCGAGCGCACCTTTGCAAACAGCGCTTTCTTCTTCTCGTCGGTGTTGGCATCGTGGATGAAAGCTATTTCGTTCTCCGGCACGCCGCGGGCAATGAGCTTCGTCTTGATGTCGTCGTAGACGTTGAAGCCCTTGCCCGGCGTCGAGAGGTCGCAGAATATGAGCTGAGTCAGCCGGTCGGCCTTTGTGTCCTCCCAGGTCTTGAACACGTTGTCCACGCAGCGGTTGACCTTCGTCCCCGGCTCGTCGGGCAGCAGCGGGTTGATGACGCGCTGGTCGAGGCCGAGCTTGCGCCCGTCGTTGGTGATGGCGAGCATGTTGTCCACGCTGGGATCGACTTGCCGGGCGTGTACTTTCGTCGCGCGCTCTGAGAGTTGCTTTACAAGCCCTTTCTGTATCTCCGTGGGTTGTGAAACTTCGTTGTGGTACACAACCTCCGGCTTTGGCAAATTCAGCTCGTCCGTAGTTTTTATGTCTGCGACCTCGCGGAACAGGCTCATAAGCTCCGGGAGGTTGAAGAATTTAGAAAAGCGTGTCCTTGCCCGGTAGCCGGTGCCTTCCGGGGCAAGCTCCATCGCTGTGACTGTCTCGCCAAAGTTCGCCGCCCATGCGTCGAAGTGGTTGAGGCCAAGGCGGTCGAGCGTGCGCTGCTGCGAATAGCGCTGCATGGTGTAAACCTCCACCATGCTGTTGCTCACGGGCGTGCCGGTTGCGAACACAACGCCCTTGCTGCCGGTGAGCTCGTCGAGATAGCGGCACTTCATATACATATCTGAGGACTTCTGCGCCTCGGCAGTGGACAGACCCGCAACGTTTTGCATTTTTGTTTGGAAAAAGAGGTTCTTAAAGCTGTGCGCCTCGTCCACGAACAGCCGGTCTACGCCCAATTCCTCGAATGTGACCACGTCGTCCTTCGGGCTGTCCAGCAGCTTTTTGAGCTTGGTTTCAAGCCCTTTCTTCGTACGCTCCATGGCCTTTATGGAAAAACGCTCGCCATTGGCGCGCTTCAGCTCGCGTATGCCCTCGGCCAGCTCGTCTATCTGATCCTGCAAGAGCTGCTCCTGCCGCTCCTGCGAGACGGGGATCTTCTCAAACTGCGAGTGGCCGATGATGACCGCGTCATAGCTGCCGGTGGCGATGCGGGCGCAGAACTTCTTGCGGTTGGCTTTTTCAAAGTCCTTCTTGGTCGTGACGAGTATATTCGCCGTGGGATAGAGCCGCAGGAACTCACTCGCCCATTGCTCCGTGAGGTGGTTCGGCACGACGAACATGGGCTTGCAGCACAGGCCGAGGCGTTTGGCCTCCATCGCGGCTGCGGCCATGGTGTACGTTTTCCCTGCGCCCACCTCATGTGCGAGCAGGGTATTTCCGCCGTAGAGGATGCGGGCAATCGCGTCGCGCTGGTGCTTGCGTAGGGTTATCTCCGGGTTCATGCCGGGGAAGGTGAGGTGCGCGCCGTCGTACTCGCGCGGGCGGGCGGAGTTGAAAAGCTCGTTGTATTTGGCCACCAGCGTCTGACGGCGGTCTGCGTCCTTCCAGAGCCAGTCCTTGAAGGCGTCCTTGATGACCTGCTGCTTCTGCTGGGCGAGGGTGGTTTCCTTGCTGTTCAGCACGCGGCGCTCGGTGCCGTCAGCGTCTTCGACCCTGTCATATATGCGCACGTCGCGCAAATTCAGGGTGTTTTCGAGTATCTTGTAGGCATTCATGCGCTGGGTGCCGTAGGTATTGTAGGCGTTTACGTCGCTCGTGCTCGTTGCGCTTTTACCGTCAATGCGCCACTCGCCGGTGATGGACGAATAGTGTACCTTAATATTTTGCGACGCCCAAAAGGACGGCCTGAAGGTTTCGTCTATGAACTGCTTGATGTACTTTGGCTCTATCCACGTCGCGCCGAGGCGGACGTCTATCTCGCTGGCGTTAAGCTCCTGCGGCTGTGCGGCGCGCAGGGCATCGACATTGACGCTGTAAGACTGGTCGGCCTCGGCAGCGCTTTCGGCCTCGCGCAGCTTTTGGCGCACGTTGCCGGAGAGATATTCGTCGGCTGTGACGTACTTGTCCTCGCCCGGTATGCGGAAGATGACGCCGGTAAGCTCAGCGGCGACAGCAGCTTCATCCCCGCCGCAGAGTTTGGCCATGTAGGGCAAGTCCACGCGAGCACGTTCGTTCATGGAGACGGTGAGAGCCTCAGCAGCGGTGTCCGTATGTTCGACCGGGCGGTGGGGCTGTATGGTGCGTCGCGTGAACATATCTGCCTTGCGTTTGAGGTTGCCGTCGTCGTCAAGGATCTCGAGCGAACAGAGCAGGTAGTATGAGTCGTCAAGCGCGAACGCGCGCTTGTTCTCGCGGCTCGAAATGAGGCCGTGTTTGGCAGTGAAGGCGTCGTACAACGCGTTCAAATGCTGTTGTTCGGTAGCAATTACACCGTCACTCGTATCCATTGTTTGCAGCTCTATGAGCCGCCGCGTACAGTCTCGCAGCTCCATCAGGCCCTTTATGCGCTCGGTCATGGCGGCGCTGACGTCCTGGCGCACCATAATGCCGCCCTCGCGGTAGAACACATCGCCGCCCACGAGCGCGTAGCTGTAATTGCGGACGTCCGGGCTGGCAGGCATGATGTCCGAAACACTGTTTTCCTCAATGTCACGTTCAACGTACTCGCCGCGGATATTTTGTATGGCCTCGCGCAGTTGTTCAGCCAAGTCCGCGTCCTCGATAGGCGCTACTGTGTAATCCTGCGCGGCGTACTGCGTGCTCTCGGCGGTCGGCGTGCCGAGCACCATCTCCGGGTGGTCGAGGAAATACTGGTTGACCTTGAAGCCGTCCTCAGTTTCGCCGACGTGTACCCATTCCGGCAGCTCGGTCAAGGGCAGCTCGCGCCGCTGGAGGAATATAATGTCCGTGACGACGTCCGTACCCGCGTTGGCGCGAAAGGCGTTGTTCGGGAGCCTGATCGCGCCCAACAGCTCGCCGCGCGCGGCGAGGTAGCGCCTGACGCTCTCGTCTTTGGCGTCCATCGTGTAGCGGCTCGTGACGAATGCGGCTATGCCGCCCGGACGTACCTGGTCGAGCATCTTGGCGGCAAAGTAGTTGTGGATGCTGAAACCCAGCTTGTTGTACTCCGGGTCAAAGACCTGGTAGTTGCCGAACGGCACGTTGCCGACGGCGAGGTCGTAGAAGCCGGGCCGGTTGGTCGTCTCGAAGCCTGCGACAGTTATTTCAGCTTCCGGGTAGAGCTGCTGGGCGATGCGCCCGGTGATTGAATCCAGCTCCACGCCGTGAAGTTCGCTGCTCGCCATGCTCTCGGGCAGCAGGCCGAAGAAATTGCCGACGCCCATGGCCGGCTCCAAAATGCGCCCGCCCTCGAAGCCCATGTTGCCGAGCGCGTCGTAGATGGCGCGGATAACAGTCGGCGAGGTGTAGTGCGCGTTGAGCGTGGAGCCGCGCGCGGCCTCGTATTCTTCGGGCGTGAGGGCTGCTTTCAGCTCGGTGTACTCCTTCGCCCAGTCGCTTTTGTTCTCGTCAAAGGCGTCGGGAATACCGCCCCAACCGGCGTAGCGGGAAAGCGTCTCCTGCTCGTCAGGGGCTGCTGCGCGCCCCTCGGCCTCAATCTGCTTTAAGAGGTGTATCGCGTCCATGTTGGCTCGGAACCGCGCTTTAGCCCCGCCCTCGCCGAGGTGGTTGTCCGTGATACGGAAGTTGCGCGGCGTCTCGGGCTACTCCGGCTCCGGTGGCGCAGTGCGTATTGTCCGTATCTCGACGTAGAACGGAAGATGATTGGCCTTGGCGTCGTAGTACGCGACGGTTTCCTCGCGCAGCTCCGGCGTCGGCTCCGGCTTATCGGCTTCGTCCGAATGCGAAAAGCCGTCCAGCTCCTGCCGGTACAGTGCGCGGCAAGCGCCCGCGACCTCCTCCCATGATGCGGACAGGTTGGCAAGCACGCGATCCTGCTCGTCAATCACGCGGACTTCAATGCCGCTTTCAGTCGTCCGGCAGTCCGCGGTGTCCGGCAGGGAAGCCAGACGCTCTGCGAGCCGTTCGGCAATCCGGGAATTCCCCTCGCCGGCGCGCAGCCAGCCGCCAATATCCCGCTTGTCCTGCCCGCTGAGCACGGCGCTCGTGAGCACATCGCGCACGTCGCCGTCAAGCCTGTCAAGGTCAGCGGGCAGGAAGTCCGAGATGTACCTGTTGCGCTCGTCCTGTCTTAGATACCTCTCAAAGTATTCCCTGCTCTCAGAACGGTATATGGGGATGTCCAGACCGCTCTGCATCAGCTCAACATGGCCGCGCTGTATGTCCGTTATCTCGAATTGACGCCGCTCGATCCAGACGAAGTCGCCGACGCTGTAGGGCGGGGCAAGCGGGTCGCGCGGCTGGATGATGGCCGGTTCGTCTTTGGCAGGCGGCCTACTCAAAGCACGGTATGCGGCGTCCAGCGCCGCGCGGTTAAGCTCGTCGCGCAGGCGCGGGTTGTCGTAGTAGGCGCGCTGGAAGTCGCGGTCGGTTGACGCGGCGGCATACTCCCGGAGTACACGTTCGCCGGTCAGCGCCGCGTTTTCCGCGTCGGAATTCATCACGGCATCTACGTAGTAGTCGTTTGTAATGAGCGCCTCGTAGAGCTGCTGCTCGTATTGTTCCCGCCGATCTTCGGGTAGATGAAAGTCCACGGTCAGCTCGGAGCCGTTCTCGTAGCACAGCGTCACGGGCTTGTACGCGCGCAGGGCGTCCAGCGCGGCGTCGAGCTGTTCAGCCGGAATTGCGACGTGATCCCAGCCTCCGGCGCGATTTACCTGCTGCCCGAGCGCTTTTGCGGCGGCTTCGGCATCGGCACCGTAGGCGTAGAACGCGCCGCCCTGCTCGGCGAGGACGATGTCTGTGTCGTGGTAAGGCTTTGCGCGGCTGTGCCTCGCGTAAGCTGCGGTGTTCGTGTCGTACTCTGCGAGCTCGGCGGCGGTCATGAAGCGGTCGGCGGCTATAAGCTCGTCGATGCATCGGGCAACCTGCCGCCACGTCAGGCGGACGTCCTCGCAGCCGCCTTTGCTGAGTTCCATGCCCCTGGCGTCGTGGTTCTCATGGCTGCCGGCAGCGCCGGACAGCGCGTGCGAATGCCCGCCCGTGCCGTACTCGCGTTTTAGGAAGTCTGCCTTGTCCGCGGCTGAGTGTTCCCCGGTGAAATAGCGAAAAATGCGCCATTTGCCGCCAGAAACGTTGCCGCAGGAGCATAGCAGCTCGTCGATTTCGTCCTGAGTGATGAACTGCGGCGCGCTCGGCAAAAGCTCTGCGTCCGCGTGAAACTGCACCCTCGGCAGGAGCTGGCTTTCGAGCGACGCGAGGATTTCACTGGTCTTATGGTAGTGGAAGCGCAAGACGTTGCTGTCTGCCTTGTACGCGGCCAGAAACTCCCGGTATTCGTCCAGCAGCGTCTCGCACTCTTTGGCGTCGGCCAGCATCGCCGCGATGCGCCCGGTCTCCTCCGGGAACGTCGAGCCGCGGACGCTCGACAGGCTGGGCAGCAGCAACCCGCGCTGCCCGTCCGCGAGGTCGCGGCAGAGGTACCAGAGCCGTTCGGCGAGCAGTTGGCGCTCCGTCGCGGCGGCGCGCTCAAGCTGCCAGCTGCCCGCGTATTGCCCGGCGTCCAGCAGCCCGGAGATGCGTTCGGCGGCGTCGCGCCACGGTATGAGCTGTGAATCGCGCGCATATCTTGCCGCCTCGCCGCGCGCTATGCGTATCCCGTCCGCGTCCATCCACGCGGCATAGCGTTCGCCGTCAACTGTGACACCCACGCCGCCGCAGTAGACCGTCGGCAGAAATGTAGCTATCTCATCGAGTGTGCGCTGTTTCTCAAACTCCGCGACTACGCGCTCGCGCAGATAGCTCGTGTTCTCGCCGGCGCGGAGCACGGCGTCAATGACCGCCTGCGGGCAAGCGAGAGCGGAGGGCGCTTGCGCGTCCTCCGCTTCGTCAAAGATGTTCAGTTGTAGATTAACTCGCTGAGAACTACCTCTTCGGCCTGGGCTTTGCAGCTGTTCATGAGGCCCGTCCAGCGCATCGGGTCGGCGGATTTCAGCGCCTCTGTCGCGCCCGCTGATGCTGCCAGCTTCGGCAGCATCAGGTCTATACGAGCCTGCGCCGCCTCCTCGATCTCGCTCAGGTGCTCGTACAGCCTGCCCGTCAGCAGCAGGCTGTTCCACAGCACCGGACGGTGCTCCCGCAAATACTTCTGGCGTAGCCTCCCGTGTTTCCCGAGGGGTTGAGTCTCGGGCAGGCTCAGGTTCGGAAGCTGTACCCCGTTCACGGTCGTGTAGGTTATTTCGCTCATTGTAACGGCTCCTTTCATAGCTTCGTATTGTGCGCTCGATCTCGCGCAGGACGGTCTGGTTTATCTCGCTGACCGCGCCGCCCAGCGCCGTGGCCGCCTCGGGCGTGTTCCACTCGCTGAGGAAGCCGAAGTCCTCGGCCTCGTAGTACGCCGCCGGGTCGTAGCCGCAGCGGGCGAGCAGGGCGTAGGCGGCGCTGGCGGTCGCGGCGCGGATGAATCCCGCCCTCAGCTCGTCCTCATCATAGCCCGCCATCAGCGAGCCGTCAATGATAGCGCCGATGTCGTAGCGGTGCTCGTCGAAATACATCTCCGCGAGCTCGCGCGCGGCGTCCTGAAGCTGAGTGGAGAGCCATCCGCCCTCCGCGCCAAAGTCCTGATGAAGCCCGAGCTGCACCTCTCCGACATTGCGGTCGTCAATAGTCCAGAGCCTGAGCGGGCGCGAATTTCTCCGCGCGCCCGTGTCCGAGACGTCGAAAACGTACCGCAGCCGCGGCGCATCGCCCGACGTGTCCAGGAGCGCGATCCCCTTGGCCCCGCGCCGCACATACCGCCCCATCCGCCGCGTCCACACGTCGTAATCCGCGCAGGCCGAAGCGTCTGGGCGTTGGGCGTGAATGAGCACCTGGTCGGCAAAGCTGTATTTGTAGTTGCGCGAGACCGTGCCGAGAAACGCCGTCCACGGCTCATAGCCATCAGTGATGCGGCTTAGCGTCTCGTGGGCGAGCACGGCGATGCCGCTTAGTTTGTCTGGCGTAGGTTTTCCTCCCTTCCTGCAAAAATAATGGAGCAGCCCGGAGGCTGCTCCATGCCGTATCGCTATTCAATTACGCAGTCTGTTCTGCCGGGACGGAGTTTTCGTAAAGATACTCCGGCGCGATGTCTATGTCACCGTCGTTCCACACAGTGACGCCGTAGTCGATGTAAACGCCGCGGAAAACCTCCTCGTCGCCCAGCGGCGCGAACGCCGCCTTCTCGAGCAGGGGCGA
>DVKN01000124.1 GCA_018716005.1 Candidatus Scatomorpha stercoravium | reverse complement strand
AGGCATATCTCCGAGGGCAGCGAGCTCGAGACGTACATGGACGTCGACAACCTCCTGCGCTATATGGCCGTGCACGTCTTCTCGGTCAACGAGGACAGCCTCTCCGGCATGATGGCGCACAACTATTACCTCTACGAGTACAACGGCCGGCTCAACATCATCCCCTGGGACTACAACCTCGCCCTCGGCGGCATGAGCGGCAGCAGCGCGACGAGCGTGGTGAACGAGGCCATAGACAACGCCTTTGCCGGCACGGATTTCTTCGACACGCTGATGGAAAACGAGACTTACCACGCGCAGTACTGCGAGTACCTGCGCCGGCTCGTGGACGAGTATATAAACGGAGGCGGCTCCGACGAGTTCTATAACCGCGTCCGCGGCCAGATAGACGCGCTGGTCGAGGCGGACCCGAACGCCTTCTACAGCTACGACGAGTACCTCGAGGCCGCGGAGACGCTCTACGAGCTCGTGAAGCTCCGCGGCGAGTCCATAAGCGGCCAGCTCGACGGCACGATACCCTCGACCTCCGCGGAGCAGTCCGGCTCCGGCGCGCTCATAGACGCCTCGCATGTAGACCTCGAGGTCATGGGCAGCATGGATATAGGCGGCGGTGGCTTCGGCTTCGGCGGACGGGGCGGCGCGTCCGGCACGGCCTCGTCCGGTTCCGGCGGCGGATTCGATATGTCCCAGCTGCCGGAGGGCTTCGACCCCTCCGAATTCGGCGGCGGCGGGCTCCCAGAGGGCTTTGACCACTCCGATTTCGGCGGCGGTGAGCTCCCCGAGGGCTTCGACCCCTCCGGCACGGGCGAGGGTTCAAATCCCTCGTCCGGCGAACAGACGCCCGCCGAGAGCGCCCCGGCCGAATCCGCCTCCCCCGACGGCGGGGAAACAGGCGGCGCGCCCTCCTTCGGCAGCTTCCCCGGCGCGGGCTCAGCCTCGCAGAACAGCTCCGCCTCAACCCTGGCGCAGTACGCCATAGCCCTGGCCATCTTCGCCCCCGCCCTAATCTTCGCCCTCCTCTACCGCCGAAAACCAAGGCGCAGATAAATAAAGCTCCCCCACCCGGGGGAGCTTCTTCTTTGCACAGCCATAACGCATCCGGCCTTCAGCCTCTCGCCTCGACGAGCCACTTTGCGCCTTCGTTGAAGAGGTAGGTCTCTCGGCCGTTTATCTGCGCTGCGCCGTGCTTGTTGCGCCGGGGCGCGCGGGGGTGGGGGGTAAAAATTTCGGGGTTTGTGGCGCGGGATTTTTTATGTTTAAAACGGGCGGGAGGAATTGACTAATACGGCGGAAAAAGATATTATAGCAGGTGTCAGATTTGGGAGGTGGGTTTATGTATCTCAAGGACGTCTCCGTCGGGGAGGCGTGCACCGTTGTATCCATGGACCTGCCCTTTGAGCTCGAGAGGCGGCTGGAGGCGCTGGGGATGACCACCGGCACCACGGTCAGCGTGCTCAACCGCAAGGGCAGGGGCATTATGATTATCAAGCTCAGGGGCACGCGCTTCGCCCTCGGCTACAACATCACGCGCAACATTGAGGTGAAGGAGGCGGCGGGCGATGGCGAGTGAAATCACGATAGGCTTTATCGGCAACCCCAACTGCGGCAAGACGACGCTCTTCAACGCCTACACCGGCGCGAACCTCAAGGTCGCGAACTGGCCGGGCGTCACCGTCGAGAAGGTGGAGGGCGAGCTCGACTTCCACGGCACGCACATACATCTCGTCGACCTGCCGGGCACCTATTCCCTCACGAGCTACACGATGGAGGAGACGGTGTCCCGCCGCTTCATCCTCTCGGACGAGGTCGACGTCATCATAAACGTGGTGGACGCGAGCGCGCTCGAGCGCAGCCTCTACCTCACCTTGCAGCTCCTCGAGCTGGGCAAGCCCGTGGTCATGGCGCTGAACATGATGGACATAGTCGAGAAGCGCGGCATGGAGATAGACCTGCACCGCTTCCCCGAAATGCTGGGCATACCCGTCGTGCCGGTCTCGGCGCGCAAGCGGCGCGGCCTCGACGCGCTCATGCACGCCGCGCAGCACCATGTGGGCCAGACGCATCCGGACAGGCTCATACACGAGCACAGCGAGGTCACGCACCACGCCCACGACCACCACGACGAGTACACGATGGTGTACTCCGACGCCATAGAGGACAAGATAGACCAGATAATCCCCGAGCTCGCGCGGCGCTACCCGGACATGAAGAACCTCCGCTGGCACGCGCTCAAGCTGCTCGAGAGCGACAAGGAAATCTGCGAAAAGTACCCCGTGAACCTGCCCGATGCGCTCGACCGGAGCTACGAGTCCGACATAATAAACCAGAAGTACGACTTCATCGGCGAGATAATCCACGAGGTGCTGCTGCACAAGCAGAGGCAGGACGTGCTCACGGAGAAGGCGGACGCCGTCCTCACGAGCAAAATCTGGGGCATCCCCGTCTTCCTCGGCATCATGGCGCTGACCTTCCTGCTCACCTTCACCGTGGGCGACTGGCTCAAGGGCTGGCTCGAGCTCGCCATCGACTGGCTGAGCGGGGGCGTCGAGTCGCTGCTCGGCGCCGTGGACGCGAGCGAGATGCTGACCTCGCTCGTCGTGGACGGCATAATAGCCGGCGTCGGCACCATCGTCACCTTCCTGCCGAACATACTCATACTCTTCCTCTGCCTCGCGCTCCTGGAGGACAGCGGCTACATGGCGCGCGTCGCCTACGTCATGGAGGGGATAATGAGCCGGCTCGGCCTCTCGGGCAAGGCCTTCATACCCATGCTGCTCGGATTCGGCTGCACGGTGCCGGCCATAATGGCCTCGCGCGCGCTGGAGAACAAGCGCGACCGCTACAAGGTCATGCTCGTCACGCCCTTCATGAGCTGCAACGCGCGGCTCACCATCTACATCCTCTTCGCGGAGATGTTTTTCGGCGACAGGGCCATGATAGTCGCGTATTCGATGTACCTCATCGGCATCGTCGTCGCGATAATAGTTTCCGCGATAATCCATCTCCTGGACCGGAAAAAGAGCGTAAACTATCTCATGATAGAGCTCCCCGAATACAAGCTGCCGGACTCGCGCACCGTGGCCATCTACGTCTGGGAGAAGGTCAAGGACTATCTCGGCAAGGCGGGCACGACGATTTTCCTCGCCACGATGATAATCTGGGCGCTGCTGAACTTCGGCGTGCACGGCTACGTCACGGATATGTCCGAGAGCTTCGGCGCGGTCATAGGCCGCGTGCTCGTGCCGGTCTTCGTGCCGGTGGGCCTGGGCTTCTGGCAGATTGCCGTCGCGCTCATCGCCGGGATTTCCGCGAAGGAGGTCGTCGTCTCGAGCTGCGCGGTGCTCTTCGGCATAGTGAACGCCTCCTCGCCCGAGGGCATGGCCGAGTTCTCCGCGGCGCTCTCCGGCATAGGCTTCGGGCCGCTCAACGCCCTGTGCCTCATGGTCTTCTGCCTGCTCTACATACCCTGCACGGCGACGCTTGCGACCGTCCGGCGCGAGTCGAGCACGCGGTATATGTTCGCGACGGCGGCCTTCCAGCTCATCGTGGCCTGGGTCGTGACGCTGCTCGTATATCAGATTGGGCTGCTGGTGATTTGAATGTGGCTTGAGATTCTGTTTGTCGCCGGGCTCATAGTCTGGCTGGTTTTCGCCCTGCGCAATTTGCAGCAGAAGCGGCGGCGCGGCTGCGCGCGCGACTGCACCAAGTGCGGCGCCTGCCGCTCCGGCGTCTGGGCCGTCGACCGCGGCGATGAAAAGCGCGGCGGGGACGAAGAGAAGTAAATAATCCGAGCTTTGCAAAAGCGGGTCCCGCATGGGGCCCGCTTTTGTTTTGCCATTTGTGCATCGCATCCGGTGAGGGCCTCCGGGGGCGACTCGGGCGCCGCGCTTTAGTACTGTGCTTTTGGACATCAGTACAGTTTTATTTATATTGCACAAAATTAGCGCCGGAAAGGGCGGCTTTCGCGGGGGCGATTTGTTGAATGTGCGGAAAATCGTGCAAGTGCTGTGAAAATCGTAAATTCCCTCTGGACAAATGCTCAAAATAGTGTATAATATAGGCACGGAGGTGGTCAGGTGCACAAAACAAGGACACAGCGGGCCGCGGAGCTGCGGCAGGGCATAGAGGAATATTTCGACGCGAGGCGGGAGGAGAACCGCTTCCCCACGGAGGCGGGGATGCTCCTGAGCCTGGGGCTGAGTGAGGGGGAATACAAAAAACTCAGCGAAGACAGGATGTTCAAAAAGGAGTTCGAGCGGGCGCGCCTGGCG
>DVKN01000123.1 GCA_018716005.1 Candidatus Scatomorpha stercoravium | reverse complement strand
CCCGCCATGCAGTGGGCCTGCGGCGCGGGGGTAATCACCGGCGTGACCGACGCAACGCTCGTCCCGCAGGGCGAGGCCACAAGAGCGCAGGTGGCCGCCATGCTGATGCGGTTTTGCGAGGCGATAGGTTAAAAGTCAAGGCTCCCCGGAAAATCCGGGGAGCCTTTGTGTAAACAGGAGGCCGGCAAACCGGCCTCCTTTTAGTTTTAAGTTTTGCTTACGGCTCCACGAACCGCATCAGCATCGCGGCGCACTGGGCGCGGGTGGCGGTGCCCTGCGGGGCGAGGGTCGTGTCGGTCACGCCGGAAATAATCCCGTGCTCGACCGCCCAGGCCATCGCGGCGGCGGCGTAGCCGCTGACGCTACCCGCGTCCGTGAACGCGCTCAGCGAGTAGTCGCTGTCCGGCTCCCCGGCGTAGCGCCAGAGCATGGTCGCGAGCTGCTCGCGCGTGACGTAGCCGTCGGCGTCCGTGCCGTCGGACACGCCGTTAGCCATCGTCCACTCGCGCGCGGTCTCAATCCAGTCCTCGCCGGTGACGGTCTCGCCGTCGATGCGGGCGAGGATGGCCCACACCATCGCGCGGGTCATATTCGCGTTCGGCTCGAAGGTCGTCGCGGAGGTGCCGTCCATCAGGCCGTTCGAGTACACATACGCAACGTAATCATAGAACCAGTCGCCGGTCTTGACGTCAACAAACGGGAAGGTCGCGGGGACGAACACGGCGGACACAAGCACCGGCAGAAGCTCGAAGGCCATTATCACAATCACGAAAACCGTAGCGGCGAAAAACAGCTGTAACTCGCGCGTTATACCGGTCATGGGCAGCAGCGCCGTCAGCGCAAACGACAATATTGCAAGCAGCCACCCGACAGTCGAGGCTCGGCCTGTTTTCATGTGTTTCTCCCCTTTTGCAGCTTTTCCCTTACAGTGCCATAACCACGTCGAAGGCGCTTCTGGTGGCTCGGCGGATATCGCCGGTCATCGTGGCGTCGCCGAGCGTGTAGGCGTCGATGCCCTCCGAGCGAAGCTCGTTGACCCAGTCCGGATGCAGCGGACGCTGGCCGGTGGCGCAGACATCCATATCGCACTTGATGGTGTGTATTTCGCCCGCGGCGTCCTTATAGCTTACGAAGTCCTCGCCTATCTCCTGGGCGGCGCAGCTCGTGAGCAGGGCCGTGCCGCGCTCCGTGAGCTCCATGAGTACGTGGTCCTTGTGCTCCTGCTCCTGGTCGCGGCAGAGCTCGCCGGTGAGCTCTATGACAGACATATGGTTCCCGCGGAAGGCGAGGAACTCAGCCGTCTCGCAGCCGACGGTGCCGCCGCCAAGGACGACTATCTCCTTGCCGCCGGGGGCCTTATCCGGGTCTGCGAGGACGTCCCAGGCGTCAATGCAGCGCTCGATGCCCTTCACAGGCGGGCGGGCTCGGCTCCGAAGGAAAGGATGGCCACGCCCGGCCTATAACTGCGGATATAGTCAAGTCCGACGTCCACGCCGTACTCCACGTCTATTCCCAGACGGCCGACCTCCGCGATAAACCAGTTCATTGCGCGCTGAAGGCTGTCCTTATAGGGCGGGGTGCCGGCAAGGCGCATATGGCCGCCGAGGCGTTCGGATTTCTCAACCAGCTTGACGCTGTGGCCGCGCTTCTTTGCGAGAATCGCCGCCTGCATACCGGCAACGCCGCCGCCCGCGATGAGGAGCTTCTTTGGATTGGACGTCTTGGGGACGTTGTGCTCGGTGGCAGTGAGCTCGTAGCCGACGAAGGGGTTTATCGCACAGCGCATATTGTGCGCGCCCGGACGGAAGAGCTTGAAGCACTCGAGGCAGCTCATGCATTTGCGTATCTCGTCCTTGCGCCCCATCTGAGCCTTGAGCGTCCAGTAGGGGTCCGCGAGATGGGTGCGCGAGCCGATGATGAGGTCGGCGTCGCCGTTCGCGAGCGCATCCTCCGCCATCTGCGGGTCGCGTATCTTGCCGACGACGGCGACTTTGGCCTTCTTGCAGAGCTTTTTAACCTCGGAGCCGAAGAAAATACGGCCGCCCTCGGGGCTGAATTCCGCCTCGAAGCACTGGTCCTTGGTCACCGAGAAGCCGGTGGTGCAGCCATATCAGCGCCGGCGTCCTCGCATATCTTCGCAATCTGAGCGCCCATTGCCGGGTCTATGCCGCCCTCCTTCCAATCGGAGACAGGCACGCGCACGCTGAGTATCTTCATGGGGCCGATAACCCGGCGGACTTCCTTAATTATCTCCACGAGGAAGCGGGCGCGGTTTTCAAGGCTGCCGCCGTATTCGTCGGTGCGGTGATTGGTCAGCGGGCTGAGGAACTGGTTTATCAGGTACTCGTGCGCCGCGTGAATCTCAACGCCGTCGAAGTCGGCCTCGCAGGCTATCCCGGCGCTGCAGCCGAACTTGTGGACGAGCTCTTTTATCTCCCAGACCGTCAGCTCGCGCGCGGGATACTCCTCGGAGTACTCGCTTGCCGCGCTGGCGGTAACATTCTCCTGGCCTCCGTTCACATATCGATTGGTG
>DVKN01000122.1 GCA_018716005.1 Candidatus Scatomorpha stercoravium | reverse complement strand
GTACAAGGAGGATAAGCCCGAGGTCGTCGCCGCGATACGCGAGCTGATAGACCGGGGCGAATACCCGGAGAGGCTCTGGGAGTAATTTTCCCGGATGCATAGCTTAAGGGAGGGCCGGAGCCCTCCCTTTTGCATTGCGTTTTGTGCGTTCTATTCGTACGGATCCGCCGCCGCGAGGCCGAGGAGGCAGTAGACGACTGGAAGCACCAGGCAGGAGCCGATTCCGAATAGCGCCTGCACGTGGTAGGAGATGAGCGCGAGCGAGAGCGGCGCGCAGGACTTGAAGCCGCGTCGCAGGGCGCGCACGCGCAGCAGCAGCCAGAGCGCGAGGCCGGGCGCGCCGAGGTCGCAGAGCGCGGCCAGCGGCTCTGAGTGGGCGTTGTCCGCGAGCGTGCGGAGCGTGACGCCGCTCTCGGGCACGAAGCGCTCGAAGGTGACGCCGCTGCGAAGCGCGAAGCTCCCCGGCCCGCCGCCGAGTATGGGCCGCTCCGCCGTGAGCCGGGCCGCCTCGGCCCAGATTTCGAGCCGGTGCGAGCCGAAGGAGGGCTCCGCGCGGCCGTGCAGCAGCTCCGAGAGCTCCCGGAGCGTCCCGGACTGCGGCGGTGAAAAATAGACGAAAATGAGAAACACGCCCAGAGCCGCCGCCTCGGCAATGAGCGCAAGCATGGCGGCCTTTCGGTTGCGCCGGTTTACGTAATACGGAATAGCAATCGCCGCGCAGGCGAGCAGGCCGAGAAGCCCCGCCTCGCTCCCGGCGAGGATTATCGTGAGGCAGCCTGCGGCCGCGGGCAGGAGCAGGCAGAGCCTGCGCGGGCAAGCGCCTGCCGCGTTCAGGGCAAGCAGGGGCGACGCGAGCGACAGAAAGGCGCCCAGCAGGTTCGTGTTGCCCATTGTGCCGAGGAAACGGCCGTTATACCATACGCCGCCGTCGTAGTAATTATAGCCCTCCGGATAGAGCCCAAGGGGGTTGAATCCCGCGAGCTGGATGAAGGCAAGGGCGCAGCAGAGCGTGACGGAGACAGCGAGAAGGTAAACATAACGCTGACGCATATTCCCAAAGGCACAGCATCCCGCGGCAGTCAGCGCGTAGAGGCAGAGCACGGCCGGCCCGTCATAGCCGCGGCCGAGGGCCGTGAGCTCATATGGCGAGGCGAGCGTGGACACGGCGGCCCAGAGCGCGAAGGCGGCGGCAAGCGCGGGGAAGACGCCGCGAACGGCGCGGAACATCCGCCCCTTGATGACGGCAAATATGAGCAGAACGGCCCAGACAATCGTAATTACGGCATACAATCTGAACTTTGAACCCGTTATATCCGCATAGCCATCCAGGCCCGTCCACAGAGGGAGGACGAGCAGCAGCGCCGATATGTATATGTCCGTGACACGTCGAGCAAAGCTTTCCATGGCGCTATTCTACCACGCGCGCGCCGCGCGGGCAAGGGCGGCTTTTGCTTGCGGGGAGAGGCGCGGTATGGTATAATCTCCTACTGAGGTGAAAGCATGTACATCGACACCCACGCGCATTACGACAGCGAAAAATTCAACTCCGACCGCCATGAGCTGCTGGCCTCCATGCCGGAGAGCGGAGTAGACATAATTATTGACCCCGGCTGCGACGAGGCGAGCTCGCGCGCGGCTCTCGCGCTCGCGGAGCGCTATGATTTCGTGTACGCCGCCGTCGGCTGGCAGCCCGAGGAGTGGGAGAGCTGGGATATGTATTCCCCGGGAATAGTGCGCGAGCTCGCCCGCCATCCCGGGTGCGTCGCCATAGGCGAGATAGGCCTCGACTACTACTGGGACAAGGAGCACAAGGAAATCATGTACGAAATGTTCGTGACCCAGCTGGAAATCGCCCTTGAGCTCAATCTTCCCGTCATAATCCACGACCGCGAGGCCCACGCCGACTGCCTGGAGATTGTCCGGCGCTATCCCGGCCTCCGAGGCGTGTTCCACTGCTACTCGGGCTCCGCCGAGATGGCGAAGGAGCTGCTTAAGCTCGGCTGGTACCTCGGCTTCGACGGGCCGGTCACATATAAGAACGCGAGGAAAGTGGTTGACGTACTTGACATAACACCACTCGACCGCATCCTTCTCGAGACGGACAGCCCCTATCTTCCGCCCCAGCCCATGCGCGGACGGAGGAACGATTCGCGCAATCTCCCCTACATCGCCGCGAAGATTGCCGAGGTGAAGGGCCTCGCGACGGAGGAGGTCGCGCGCGCCGCGAGCGGGAACGCGAGGCGGCTTTTCGGGCTGGATTCCTGAGCTTTTACGCTCAAAAGTCCTGCATATTACGGCATTGGAGGCGCTCAAATGAGCTCTGACTACGAAAAATTCCGCGCTTCGGGCATAGACCTCGGCGCGCTCGGCGCGGCGCCGGGCGGGGAGGCGTATTTCTGCACGCCGCGCGGCGCTCAGATTATCGGCAGCGAGGGCGCGGACGGCGTCCACTACTGCTTCGCGCCCGGATACGGCGATACGGTCTTCGCCGTCAGCCCCGGCAACGCCGCGCCGGACTATGTCCGGGCCGTGGCGCGCAGCTTCACGGACTTCCTGAGGCTGCTGCTTGCCTGCGGGCACGGCGCTGCCGTCGAGCAGTGCGGCCGCATGACGCGCGAGGGTTTCAGCGCCTATCTCG
Source organism: Candidatus Scatomorpha stercoravium (assembly GCA_018716005.1). Taxonomy (GTDB): domain Bacteria; phylum Bacillota; class Clostridia; order Oscillospirales; family Oscillospiraceae; genus Scatomorpha; species Scatomorpha stercoravium. The sequence continues at coordinate 2,042 of DVKN01000122.1, read as the reverse complement.
CGGAGAACGCTCCCTCCGCCGAGGCGCGCGAGACAATGGACGCCGTCTCCGAAATTTTCGGCGTCGGGCCCATGGAGGACCCCTGGGGCTATATCCACGAGCTGCAATCGGGCTTCGACTATAGCGGGATACATTACACCGACCCCGGGCTCATGGCCGACATGGCCATAGAGGCCGAGCCCGAGCGCGAGTGGGCGGTCTATTACTCCGGCGGCCTTTGGGGCGGCGGGGAGGACGGCGGGCGGCCCGGCGCGGAGATAAGCGTACGCCGCGAATTTGCGGCCTTCGGCTCGCGCTGGACGGCGCTCTCGGCCTATGCCTGCGAGGAGGGGCTCGTCCTCGATATCGCGCGGGAGGTCGAGCCCATGAGCCTCAGGGCCTTCATGGAGCGGCATGGCCTCGGCTTCGGCGGCTCGGGACGTGAGCCGGATCGCGCGGAGCGTCTGCGCATGGAGGCCGAGAACCCGATGGAGCTCGAACTGCGCGCCTCCGTCACCGTGAACGGGCGGGAGCTGCGCGAGAGCGGCGGCTCCGGCACGGCCTGGCTGCCCCTCGCGGGGGCGGAGAACGGCGCGGAGGCGCGGCGCTTCGTCGAGCGCTACGGCCTCGACGCCGACTACTGCCAGGACATCCGCCGCCTCCGCTTCGACTGGGACGGCCCGCGGGAGATAGAGAGCCTCACGCTGAGGCTCGCGCCGGAACCCGTGCGCCTGCCCGGCGCGCCCTTCAGGGCCCGCGCGGGCGGCGAGGTTGGGCTCATCCACCCGCTGACCGGCGCGCAGTACACGCTGCGGGTGAACTCCGTCAAGGCGGAAGAGGGCGAAGAGCTCGAATATAACGGGCATATCTTCCCTAATAAGCGTATCCGCATGGAATACGAGACCATCCCCGACGCCCCGGGCCTCGATATTGAGGACTGCCGCCCCGGCGACCCGCCGCGCCGCATTGGCGGCGGGGACGGCGCGGTTTGCGGGGTTTCCGCGATACTTTCCGGCGGGGAGGGGGAGCATTGCGCGCTCTCCTCGGCGTATTTCGAGCTGCCGGGGGACATCGTCTGGCTGCCCGTCTGGCGCGTCGAGCGCGGCGCGGAGGCGGAAATTGAGCTCGTCTGAGGGCAGAAAAAGCGTTATGGCCGGGGATAGGGCCGGGAGAGAGCGAGGCCAATGGAACTGACAATTCTGGCGGAGAGCGGATATGAGCGCATCGGCGCGGGGGATATGACGCCGGAGATGGCGGCGAAGTATCTCAGCGAGGGCCGGCTCGCCCTGCACAGTTTCGACGAGGTGCTGCGGGAGCTGTATCCGCAGCCCGACATCCGGGAGCGGCTGTGCGCCGCGCTGCTGGCCGACGAGCCCTGGGCCGGCGCGGAGAGCGTATCGCGCACGGTGCGCAACTGGCTGACGGGCCGCTCCGTCCCGGCGCGCCGGGAGGACGTCTTCCGCATAGCCTTCGCCCTCGGGCTCTCCGAGGTGCAGGCGGACCGCCTGCTCGGCTGCTGCAGCGGCTACGGCATCCACTACCGCGAGGGCCGCGACGCGGTCTACGCCTGGTTTTTGCGCAACGGCGGGAGCTATGCCGAAGCGCGTGATTTCTTCGCGACGCTGCCGCCGCCGCCTCAGCCGGAGGCGGGGACGGAGAGCCGCGGCGGCAGCCTCACGCGGGAGATGCAGAACGCCTTCCTGCGCGTGCGCTCGACCGATGAGCTGCGCGCTTGCTACGAGGCGAATATCGCGAACTTCGGCGCGCTTCACCTGCGCGCGTACAGATACTTCCGGCGCTATCTGGACAGGCTCACGCGCCCCGCCTCCGCCTTGACGGGCCTCGCGGAGCCGGACTATTCCATGGAGGCCGTGATGGAGCACTACTTCTCCATGGTGCCCTCGGGCCGCTCCCGCGCGGGCTACAGCGTCGTGCAGCGGCTCATAAAGAGCTCCTGGCCCAACGCCACGGCCCTCAAGAACATACGCGCCCGGAAGGCCGACGTGCCGCGCAAGCTGCTGCTTCTGCTCTACGTCATAACGGAGAACGTCGTGGACGGCGAG
>DVKN01000012.1 GCA_018716005.1 Candidatus Scatomorpha stercoravium | reverse complement strand
TGAAAACCAAAGGAGGAAAAAAGAAGATGCCGGAAAAGACCAGAACCCCTGCCACCGAGGAGCTGCTTGTCTCCATGGACAAGTACTGGCGCGCGTCCAACTACCTCGCCGCCTGCCAGCTCTATCTGCTTGACAATCCCCTGCTGGAGAAGCCTCTGGCGGAGGAGGACATCAAGAAGAAGATTGTCGGCCACTGGGGCACCATCCCCGGGCAGAACTTCATCTACACCCACCTCAACCGCGTCATCAAGGAATTCGACCTCGACATGATTTACGTTTCCGGCCCGGGCCACGGAGGCAACGCCATGGTCGCCCAGGACTGGCTTGACGGCAGCTATCAGGAGGTCTACCCCAACGTCACCCGCGACAAGGAGGGCATGCAGCGCCTGTTCAAGCAGTTCTCCTTCCCCGGCGGCATACCGAGCCACGTCGCGCCCGAGACCCCGGGCTCGATAAACGAGGGCGGCGAGCTGGGCTATTCCCTCGCGCACTCCTTCGGCGCCGTGACCGATAACCCCGAGCTCATCGTGGCCTGCGTCGTCGGCGACGGCGAGGCCGAGACCGGTCCGCTTGCCACCAGCTGGCAGCTCAACAAGTTCATCAACCCGAAGACCGACGGCGCGGTGCTCCCGATACTGCACCTCAACGGCTATAAGATTGCCAACCCGACCGTCTTCGCCCGCATCCCGCACGACGAGCTTGAGGCCTTCTTCTACGGCTGCGGCTGGGAGCCGCACTTCGTCGAGGGCAAGGATCCCATGACCATGCACCGCGCCATGGCCGACGCGCTTGACGAGTGCGTCGAGAAGATCCTCTCCTTCCAGGCCGACGCCCGCGTCAACGGCAACCTCGCCCGCCCGCGCTGGCCGATGATAGTCCTGCGCACGCCCAAGGGCTGGACCGGCCCCGACTATGTCGACGGCCTCAAGGTCGAGAACTACTGGAGGGCGCACCAGGTGCCCATCAACCCGGACTCCCCGGAGCATATCCGCCAGATAGAGAACTGGCTGCGCAGCTATAAGCCCGAGGAGCTCTTCGACAAGAACGGCTCCCCCATCCCCGAAATCCTGGCCCTGGCCCCCGAGGGCGACCGCCGCATGGGCATGAACCCCCACGCCAACGGCGGCAAGCTGCTCAAGGACCTGCGTATGCCGGACTTCCGCGATTACGGCGTCAACGTGCCCTTCCCCGGCAGCGTCGAGGCCAGCGACATGACCGAGTGCGGCAAGTTCGTGCGCGACATCTATAAGCTCAACGCCAAGGAGCGCAACTTCCGCTGCTTCGGCCCCGACGAGACGAACTCCAACCGCCTGCAGGCCGTCTTTGAGGAGACCGACCGCGTCTGGGACGGCGAGACCCTCGACGTCGACGACCATCTGGCCCCCGACGGCCGCGTCATGGACTCCATGCTCTCCGAGCACGTCTGCCAGGGTATGCTCGAGGGCTACCTGCTCACCGGCCGCCACGGCTTCTTCAACAGCTACGAGGCCTTCATCCGCATCGTCGACTCCATGTTCAGCCAGCACGCCAAGTGGCTCAAGGTCTGCAACCAGCTGCCCTGGAGGGCCGACATCGCCTCGCTCAACTACCTGCTCGCCTCCAACGTCTGGCAGCAGGACCACAACGGCTTCACGCATCAGGACCCCGGCTTCCTGGACCACGTCGCCAACAAGAAGGCCGACGTCGTCCGCCTCTACCTGCCGCCCGACGCCAACTGCCTCCTGAGCTGCTTCGACCACTGCATCCGCAGCCGCAACTACGTCAACGTCATAGTCGCCTCGAAGCACCCGCGCCCCCAGTGGCTGACCATGGAGCAGGCCGTCAAGCACTGCACCCAGGGCATAGGCATCTGGCAGTGGGCCAGCACCGACGAGGGCTGCGAGCCCGACATCGTCATGGCCTGCTGCGGCGACACCCCGACGCTCGAGACCCTCGCCGCCGTCACTATCCTGCGCGACGCCTTCCCCGAGCTCAAGATTCGCGTGGTCAACGTCGTCGACCTCATGCGCCTCCAGAGCGAGGAGCAGCATCCCCACGGCCTCAGCCAGCAGGATTACGACATGCTCTTCACGAAGGATAAGCCCGTCGTCTTCGCCTTCCACGGCTACCCGAGCCTTATCCACGAGCTCACCTACAAGCGCCACAATAAGAACCTGCACGTCCGCGGCTATATCGAGGAGGGCACCATCACGACCCCGTTCGATATGCGCGTCATGAACCACCTCGACCGCTTCAACCTCGTGCAGACCGCGCTCAACAACCTGCCCCAGCTCGGCAACCGCGGCGCGTACCTCATCCAGCAGATGAAGGACAAGCTCGTCGAGCACAAGCAGTATATAGCCAAGTACGGCGTCGACCTCCCCGAAGTCGCCGACTGGAAGTGGACCTCCGGCAAATAAGCCGAAAAGGCCCAAAAAGCAAAAAACAGAAAAATCCCGCCGGTTCTCCCAAACCGGCTGGATTTTTCGCATTCCCCTCCGCGGCGTGAGCGCGGGGATGCGGGCGGGGGGCGTTGACGGGGGGATACAAATTCGCTACAATGTAGGCGTAGAATGATTGCGGAGAGGAGGCGCGCCATGTATTGCCGCAACTGTGGAACCAGGCTCTCGCCGGCGAGCCGGTACTGCCCGCGCTGCGGGACGCCGGTTTCGGAGCCGGAGCCTGAAATGACGGAGGGCGTCCCCGCGCCGGAGGGCGGCGGGGCCGCTAAGACGCCTGACACGCCGGAGCGCAGGACTCCGGACGCACCTGAGCGCCGGGCCTCTGACGCACCTGAGCGACGGGCGCCGGACGCATCGGGGCGAAGGCCGCCGCCGCGTGAGGCGCAGCGCCGCGCTCCGCAGCGGAGCGCACAGCCGGGAGCCCATGCCCGACGGGGCCCGGGCCGGGCGCGGAAGGTCTCGACCGCCGTCATATTGGCCGTGCTGGCCGCCGCCGTCGTGCTGCTGCTCGTGCTGGCCCTCGCCCTGCGCGGCGGGGGAGGGGGCGCGCCGACGCCCGGCGGGACGGGCGCGCCGGCTGAGGGCAGCGCCGCGCCGGAAGCGAGCGCCGGGCCCTCCGAGAGCCCGGAGCCGGACGAGAGCGCCGCGCCGGAGGGAGGGACGGCCCCCTTCAACGAGCTCGACGGCTCCTTCGTATTTACCGACCGCGTCGGCGGATGGGAGACGGTGCTGGAAATAGCGCCGGACGGGAGCTTCACCGGCCGCTACACCGCCGTCAGCCGGGGCAACCCGCGCCCGCAGTTCGACCTGCCCGAGCCGCCGGACGGCTACACCTACACCGTCCTCGCCGAGTTCACGGGCCGCTTCAGGGCCGAGCGCCTGGGCGCGCAGGAATACCGGCTCTATATTGAAGAAATGGAGTACGCCGGCCGGACCGGCGGCAGCCGCCTGAGCGAGGAGGACGAGACGCTCTACGTATACGACACGGCCCGCGGCATCCACGGCACGGAGTCGCTCTACCTGTACCTGCCGGGCTATGACGCCTCGCAGCTCTCCGAGCCCTGCCGCAGCTGGATCGCCCGCGCGCTGGACGTCGAGAGCCTCCCCGCCGCGCTCGATACGCCCTGCCTGCGCAACCCGCACACGGAGGAGGCCTTCGCCCGGATATAGCCCGCCGGAGGGCGGACTGCACACCCGGGCGGGGTGTGAGGGTTGATTTTCCGCCCCGACGGCGGTATATTTATACTCGCACTATGGATAAGGAGAACTGCCTGTGAGTATAAGCACCGTAATGTTTGACCTGGACGGCACCCTGCTGCCGATGGACAACGACGAATTCACGCGCGGCTACTTCAAGCTGCTTGCCGCCAAGCTCGCGCCGCGCGGCTATGAGCTGAAGGCCCTGGTGGACGGCATCTGGGCCGGGGTGGCCGCGATGGTCGCGAACGACGGCTCGCGCACGAACGAGGAGGCCTTCTGGGCGCGCTTCACCGGGATATTCGGCGAGGGCGCGCTGGCCGACAGGCCGCTCATCGAGGAGTTCTACGAGCGCGACTTTGACGCCGCGCGGCGCTTCTGCGGCTATAATCCCGCGGCGGCGGAGACCGTGGCGCTCGCCCGCGGGCTGGGGCTCAGGTGCATCCTCGCCACGAACCCGCTCTTCCCGCCGGCGGCCACGCGGCTGCGCATAGGCTGGGCGGGGCTGAGGCCGGAGGACTTCGAGCTCATAACCACCTACGACAACTGCTCGTACTGCAAGCCGAACCCCGACTACTACCGCGACATCCTCCGCCGCCGCGGCCTCGACGGCGCGGAGTGCCTGATGGTAGGCAACGACGCGGACGAGGACGCCGAGGCCGCCTCCGCGGCCGGCATAAGCGCCTTCCTCCTCACCGACTGCCTCATAAACCGCTCCGGCGCGCCCCTGGACGCCTATCCCCACGGCGGCTTCCCGGAGCTGAAGAAATACATAGCCTCCGCCGCCCGGGCCGAATAAGCTCCGCGCCGGCCCGAGGCAGCGAACCCCAATAACGCAGCGCGGCGCCGCATTTGCGGCGCCGTGTTTTTATGCTTCGGGGGGGCCTAATTTGGCCAGGACTTCTCGGAAGTAGGCGGGGAGCTCGGTTTCGAGGTGGGTGGGGGCTTTCGTGCGGGGGTGGATGAAGCTGAGCTCGCGGGCGTGGAGGCACTGGCCGGCGAGGCCCTTCTCGCAGCCGCGGCCGTAGATTTCGTCGCCGAGGATGGGGTGGCCGAGGTGGGCCATGTGCACCCTTATCTGATGCGTGCGGCCCGTCTCGAGCTTACAGCGCAGGTGCGTCCAGCCGTTGTAGCGCGCGATGACCTCCCAGTGCGTCACGGCGCGGCGGCCGCCGGGGACGACGGCCATGCGCTTGCGGTCCGACGGGTGGCGGGCTATGGGCGCGTCCACCGTGCCCGAGTCCTCCCTCATGCGGCCGCGCACGACGCACTCGTAGACGCGCGCGAGGCTGTGGTCGGCGAGCTGCTCGCTGAGGGCGAGATGGGCGAAGTCGTTCTTCGCGGCGATTATGAGGCCCGAGGTGTCCTTGTCTATGCGGTGGACGATGCCGGGCCGGCGCTCGCCGCCTATGCCGGAGAGGCTCTCGCCGCAGTGGAACATGAGCGCGTTCACGAGCGTGCCGTCCGGGTGCCCCGGCGCGGGGTGGACGACCATGCCGCGCGGCTTGTTGACCACGACGACGTCCGCGTCCTCATAGACGACGTCGAGCGGGATGTCCTGGGCCGTGAGCGGGATTTCCGCGGGCTCGGGCAGCTCGACGCGGTAGGTTTCGCCCGCGGCGGACTTGCGGTTCTTCTTCACCTCGGCGCCGCCGAGCGTGACGGCCCCGGCCTCGATGAGGCGCTGGGCCTGCGAGCGGGTGAGGGAGTCCATATAACGCGCGAGGAGAGCGTCGATGCGCTCGCCGCTCTCCAAGGCTTTTACATATACTATCTCGCTCATTTGTCCGAGAACTCCGCGAGGATTTCCTCGAGCGTGAACTCATGCGCGGCGCTCTCCGGCTTCTTCGCCGGCTGGGGCGCCTTCGCGTCCGCGGCGGGCGCGCTCACGGCGGGCTCGGCCGCGGCGGGGGCGGACGGCTGCGCGGCGCCGCTCTCCCACTCGGCGAAGGGGTTCGCCGGGTCGGCCCTGCGGGCCGGCTGCGCGTCCTGCGCCGGGCGGCGGGCCGGGCGCGGCTGCTGCACGGGGATGCGCGTGCGCTCGGGCGCGCTCTCGGCGGCGGGGCGGAGGGGGCGCTCGCTCCTCGCCTCGCGGGCGGGGACGCGGCGGGTGTTCCCGGGGCCCTTCGCGTGGCTGCCGCCGGTGCGGACGCGGCTGCCCATCGTGAGGCCGGGGCGGGACTTCTTGGCCGGGCGCTCCTCGAAATCGTCTGCGTCCGCGCTCTTAACCGTCTTGTACTCGCGGCTGAAGAGGATGTAGAGGCAGAAGAGGACGCCGCAGCAGGAGATAAAGATGTCCGCGACGTTGAATATCGCGCCGAAGACCGTGCCCTCGAGGAAGGTGGGCTTGAACATATCCACCACGTAGCCGTTGAGCACGCGGTCGATGCAGTTGCCAATCGCGCCGGCGACAACGCCGACGACCGCCCAGCGGCCGACGGCCCCGCGTATGAGGCCGTGCTTTATGGCGTAGACGGCGATGACGACGAACACCAGCGCTATCACGACGAAAATCCAGCGCCAGCCGCCGCCGGGCAGTATGCCGAAGGCGGCGCCGGTGTTGTGAATGTTCACGAGCTCGAGCATGCCCGGGATGATGGGTATGGAGCCGGTGTTGAGCGCGATGTTCACCGTGACCCAGTATTTGAGCCCCTGGTCGAGTATCAGGACCAGCACGGCGGCAATGGCGTAAATCATAGTCAATCCTTTCCGGCGGGGGGTTAATCCCCCCGCCCGGTCGGCTGTCTCTTTAAACGGCGGGGCCGCTTACGCGCGCAGCGCAGCGGCGCAGCGCGGGCAGAGCTCGGGGTGCTCGGCGTCGGAGCCAATCCCGGCGGAGTGCGTCCAGCAGCGCGGGCACTTCGGGAGGGTGCTGGCCTCGACCTTGACGGTGACGCCCGGCATCTCGGTGCCGGCCCAGCCCTCGACGGGGCTCTCGCTCACGCAGAGCTCGCTGACGATGCACAGCCCGGCGAGGTCCGCGTCCTTGACGGTCTCCCAGGCGGCCTTTGCCTCGTCGGCGACGTAGAGGGTGACCTTGGCGTCGAGCGGCTTGCCGACAATCTTCTCGGCGCGGGCGAGCTCGAGGGCCTTGTTCACGTCGTCGCGCAGGGCCATGAGGTTCGCCCAGCGCACGGCCTCGTCCTCGCTGAGAGCGAGGCTCTCGTCCGGCTTCGGCATGTCGTTGAGCATGACGTGGCGCTTGTCGGCGCCCTCGCCGTGCGGCATGGCCTGCCAGACCTCGTTGCTGGTGAAGGCCAGCAGCGGCGCGAGCAGGCGCATGAGGTGGTCGAGTATCGTGTAGATGGCGGTCTGCGCACTGCGGCGGCTCAGGGAGTCCTTCGCGTCGCAGTAGAGGCGGTCCTTAATGACGTCGAGGTAGAAGTTCGACATATCCACGACGCAGAAGGCGTGGACGGCGGCGGTGACCGCGAAGAACTCGTACTTCTCATAGGCGTTCAGGCACTTGGCGACGAGGGCGTTCAGGCGGCTGAGGGCCCAGCGGTCGAGCTCGGGCATCTCGCTCACGGGCACGCTGTCGCGGTCGGGGTCGAAGCCCGCGAGGTTGCCGAGGATGTAGCGCGCGGTGTTGCGAATCTTGAGGTACTTCTCGCTGAGCTGCTTGAAGATGGCGTCGGAGCAGCGCATATCGAGGCGGTAGTCGGCGCTCGCGGCCCAGAGGCGGACGATGTCCGCGCCGTACTTCGCGATGAGGTCGGCGGGGTCGACGCCATTGCCGAGGCTCTTGTGCATGGCCTTGCCCTCGCCGTCGACGGTCCAGCCGTGGCAGAGGCACTCCTTATACGGGGCCTTGCCCTTGGTGGCGACGCCGATAAGCAGCGAGCTCTGGAACCAGCCGCGGAACTGGTCGCCGCCCTCGAGGTACATCTCGGCGGGCCAGCGGCCGGGGCTGTCGAGCTCCATGGAGGCGATGTGGGTGCTGCCGGAGTCGAACCAGCCGTCGAGGGTGTC
>DVKN01000121.1 GCA_018716005.1 Candidatus Scatomorpha stercoravium | reverse complement strand
AGAAGAAGGGCATGGGGCAGTAGCTTTTGTCCCCCTGGCGGCAGAATTTCTCCTCGACGGCTATCTCGGCGGAGCGCCCCAGATAATTGAGCGCGTCGTAGCGCTCGCCGAGGCCGTAGGCGCCGGCGTATTCGGTCTCAATACGTATCTCGTACCCGCCGGAGACCCCGGAGCACGAAAAGCGCGCCGGGGCCTCTTTTGAAGCGGAGATGTGAAAGTCCTCAAACGGTATCGTCCTTGTCAGATGTTCCATGCCTATCCCTTTATCCCTCCGGCCATTAGGCCGTTTTTGAACTGTTTCTGCGCGCAGAGGTAGATTATGACGATGGGTATCATCGAGATAAGGCTGCCCGCCATAAGCACGTTGTACTCGGTGTTATACTGCCCGTTGAGCGTCGAAAGCGCTATCGGCAGCGTCATTTTATTGCGGTCGGTGAGCATGAGGAGGGGCCAGAGGTAGTCGTTCCAGCTCTCCATGAAGGTCGTCACGGCCAGCGTGGCGATGGTCGGCGCGCACATGGGCAGGGCTATGCGCCGGTAGACCTGGAAAATTCCCGCGCCGTCTATGCGCGCCGCGTCCAGGAAGTCGTTTGGTATCGCCCGCATCTGCTGCACGAGCATGAACACCGCGAAGGGCTTGAAAATCCCGGGCAGTATGACGCTCGCGTAGCTGTCTATGAGGCCGAGCTTGTTCATGACGACAAAGAGCGGTATCATCGTCACCTGCGTCGGTATCATCATCGTCGCGAGGTAGAGCCCCAGCACGAGCCGGCTGCCGCGGAAGCGTATCTTGGCGAAGGCGAAGGCCGCCATGCTCGCCGAGATTATGGTCAGCAGCGTGAAGGAGCAGGTTATAAAGAGGCTGTTGCCTATCGTTTTGAGGAAGGGGAAGCGCGAGAAGACCTCGCCGTAGGCGTCAAGCGTCGGCTCCGCCGGTATCCACTCTATCGGTACGCTCATGAGCGCGCCGCGGCTCTTGAGCGAGGTGGATATCATCCAGACGAAGGGCACGAGGGCTATGACCGCCAGCAGCACGGCGACGATGTAATAGCCCGCAGAGCCGAGTATGCGTTTACGTGTCATAGTTCACCCACCTCTCCTGGACCCTCATCTGCAGCCCCGTACAGGCCATGATTATCACGAACAGCAGCCAGGAGAAGGCCGCGGCGTAGCCCATGCGGTAGTAGCGGAAGCCGTACTTGTATATGCGCTCGACCATGACCTCCGTCGCGCCGTTCGGGCCGCCGTCGGTCATAATCATAATCTGCGGGAAGAGTTGGAAGGCGTTTATGAGGCTGACGACCAGCACGTAGAATATGGCCGGGGTCATGAGCGGCAGGGTGATACGGACGAATTTCGTCCACGCGCCCGCGCCGTCGAGGGAGGCGGCCTCGTAATAGCTCTGGTTTACGCCCACCATGCCGGAGAGCAGTATGAGGCCGAAGAAGCCCATGTCCTTCCACACGCTGACCAGCACTATGGCGGGCATCGCCCAGTTCTCGTCGAGCAGCCAGCCCGGGCCCTCGATGCCGAAAAAGCCGAGTATGCCGTTGACCGCGCCGTACTGGGGCGAGAGCATGCTCTTCCATATCATGCTTGCCGCGACCCAGCTGGTGAGGACGGGGATGTAGTAGATTATCCGGAAGGCCGTGACGCCGCGCCTCTCGCGGCTGAGCAGGTAGGCCACGCCCAGCGAGCAGGCGAGCATCAGCGGGATGTAGAGCGCTATGTACTCGAGCGTATTGCCGAGCACCTGCCAGAACTCGCCGCCACCCAATATGGCCCTGTAGTTTGCAAAGCCCACGAAGTGCTCGGCGAAGAAGCCGGGGTCTGTGAGCCTGTCGAGCCCGTTCCAGTCCGTGAGGCTGAGGAAGAACGAGATAATAAGCGGCAGCAGCGAGAACACGGCGAGGCCTATGAGGCTCGGCAGCAGGAAGGGCGAGGCCGTGAGCAGGCCGTCCTGGCCGCGTATGGGCTTTTCTCTTTTGCGTTTCGGTCTCACGGCCTGTCACTCTCCTTTAGTGAAATGGGGAGGGGCTTCCCCCTCCCCGGAGCTTTGGTTTATCCCAGGCTTATCTGCGCCTCGCACTGGGCCTGAGCCTCGTCGAGCGCCTCCTGGACGGTTACGGTGCCGGCCGCGGCGGCTTCGAGCTGCTGGCCGATGATGTCGCTCATGAGGGCGTAGTCCTCAATGACAGGCGGGACGACCAGGTAGTCAAGGCTCTCAAAGACTATCTCGCGGTTCTCGGGCGGGGTGAGGTCGAGGTAGCTCGCGAGCACTTCCTCGTCGTTTATCGCGGGCAGATCCCAGCCGGCCTCGATGCGTATCTCGGCGGCGGCGGGGCTGGAGCAGAGCCAGGTTATCCAGGTCATGGCCGCTTCCTTGTTTTCGCTCTCGGCGTTGACGACGCAGGCGTTGGAGAAGAAGTGCGTTGCCTTCTGCTCCATGCCGGGCTCAATCGCGACGTCCCAGGCGAAGTCGCAGCCGTCGGCGAAGGTGTTGAAGGCCCAGATGCCGGTGGGTATCATGCCGAGGCGACCGCTCATGAAGAGGTCCCAGTCGCCCATGCCGCCCATCTGCTCGGCGGTGGGCTGTACGTTCGAGACGAGCACGCGGTCGGCCATCATCTGCGCAGCGGCGACATTCTCGGGGGAGTTGATTGTGAACTCGGTCTTGTCCTCGTTGAGGAGGCTGCCGCCGAACTGGGCGCAGGCCTTGTAG
>DVKN01000120.1 GCA_018716005.1 Candidatus Scatomorpha stercoravium | reverse complement strand
GGCGGACGAGCTCGCGCGCGAGGAGCGGATACGGGTCCTCCCCGTCGCGCCAGAACAGCTTCTCCCCCGCGAATAGCTCCCCCGTCTCGAGCTCATAGAGGCTGTTGGCGAGGAGGAAGGGCTCGCGCCCCGGCGAGAGGGCGAGGACGAATAGCCGCTCGTCGACTATCGGCCCGCCGCCCAGCACATATTTGAGCGAGGACGAGGGCGTAAGCAGCAGCGTGCCGCCGCCCTCCCTCTCCATGGCCGCGAGCACGCGGCCGACGCGGCCGCCGGGCGCGCTCATCTGAGTATGCCCTCCGCGTTCTGAAGCGGGTAGTGGCAGGCGACGAGGTGCCCGCCGCCCATGTCGCGCAGCTCGGGGCTCTCTGTGCGGCAGCGCTCGGTGCAGTATTTGCACCTGGGATGGAAGCGGCAGCCCTCGGGCAGGTGCGTCGGGCTCGGCATATCGCCCTCGAGGAGCGGGGCGGAATCCGTCCTGAGCGCGGGGTCCGGGATGGGCACGGCGGCCATCAGGCCCTCGGTATAGGGGTGCATGGGCGAGGAGAAGAGCGTCACCTTGTCCGCCGTCTCGACAATGCGGCCCAGGTACATGACGGCCACGCGCGTGCTTATGTGCTGAACGGTGGGCAGGCCGTGGGCGATGAAGATATACGTGAGGTTGAATTCCTTCTGCAAATCGGTGAGCAGGTTTAGTATCTGCGCCTGGATGGACACGTCGAGCGCGGATACGGGCTCGTCGCAGATTATGAGCTTCGGCCTGAGCGCGAGGGCGCGGGCTATGCCTATGCGCTGGCGCTGGCCGCCGGAGAACTCGTGCGGGTAGCGCCCGGCGTATTCGCGCGGGAGGCCCACGGCGTCCATGAGGCGGCTGACCTCGGCATCGAGCTCGGCCCTGCTCTTGCAGACGCGGTGCGTCACCAGCGGCTCGGCTATGATGTCGCGCACGCGCATTCGCGGGTTGAGCGAGGAGAAGGGGTCCTGGAATATCATCTGGATGTCCCGCCTGAGCTCGCGCAGCTCGCGGCCCTTGAGCGAGGCAAGGTCGCGGCCGTCGAATATGACCTGGCCCTCGGTGGGGTTGATGAGGCGTATTATGCTGTTGCCGCAGGTGGATTTCCCGCAGCCGCTCTCGCCCACGATGCCGAGGGTCTCGCCGGCGCGGAGCTTGAAGCTGACGCCGTCCACGGCCTTGAGCACCTTTTTCTTCTTGCCGAGGCCCCTCCCGACGGGGAAATAGACCTTGAGGCCGTTGACTTCGAGCAGGTATTCGCTCATTACTCGGCACCTCCCTCGAGTATGCAGCGCACAGTGTGGCCCGCGGCGTCGCCTACGGGGCGGAGCGCGGGGCAGGCGGCGCGGCATTTGTCCGTGGCGTGGGGGCAGCGCGGCGCGAAGCGGCAGCCCTCGGGCATATCCGAGAGCGTGGGCACGACGCCCTCTATGGTCTGGAGCCGCTCGGATATCTCGTGAACGCGCACGGTGCTCCCCAGCAGGCCGCGGGTATACGGGTGCGCGGGGGCGCGGAAGAGGGTCATGACGTCCGCCTCCTCCACCACCTGCCCGGCGTACATGACCATGACGCGGTCGGCCGTCTCGGCTATTACGCCGAGGTCGTGGGTGATGAACATGATGGAGGTGTTGTACTCCTTCTGCAGCTGCTTCATGAGCGCGAGGATCTGCGCCTGGATGGTGACGTCGAGGGCCGTGGTCGGCTCGTCGGCTATTAGCAGCGCGGGGTTGCAGGCGAGGGCGATGGCTATCATGACGCGCTGGCGCATACCGCCGGAGAGGAAGGCGGGATAGTTCCTGTACACGCTCTCGCAGTCGGGTATGCCGGTCTTGCGCAGCATATCGAGGCAGCGCTCCTTACACTCGGCGTGGGATATGCCGGGAGTGTGTATCTTCACCTGCTCGTATATCTGCGTGCCGACGGTGAGCAGGGGGTTGAGCGAGGTCAGCGGCTCCTGGAAGATCATCGACATGCCGCTGCCGCGCAGGGCGCGCCGCTCCTTGGGTTTGAGGGCGGCGATGTCGCTGCCCATGAACTCTATGGCGTCCGCGGTATAGCCGCCGGGCTGCTCTATGAGGCCCATGACGGCGAGCGAGGTGACGCTCTTGCCGCAGCCGCTCTCGCCGACGATGCCGAGGACCTCGCCGCGGTTCACGTGGAAGTTCATGCCCTCGACGGCGTTCAGGCGGCCGCCGCGGGTCTTGAAGTAGACGTTCAGGTTCCTGACGTCCAGTACTTGTTCCTGTGTCAAAACTGCCGCCCCCTTTATCGGATTCCCTGGTTCTTCGGGTCGAGCACGTCGCGCAGCCAGTTGCCGAGGAACATGATGGCGAGCACGGTGAGCGTGATGGCGACGCCGGGGAAGGTGCAGACCCACCACTGCGTGGCCAGATAATTGCGCCCGTCGGCGAGCATGACGCCCCAGGACACCGTCGGCGGCTGTATGCCGAGGCCGAGGAAGCTCATGGTGGCCTCGATGATGATGCTGCTCGCGACGGAGATGGTGGAGACGACTATGAACTGCGCGAAGACGTTCGGCATGATGTGCCGGCGCATTATGGCGAAGTTCCCGGCGCCGATGGTGCGGCTGGCCTTCACGTACTCCTTCTCCTTTATGGAGAGCACCTCGCCGCGTATTAGGCGGGCGTAGCTCACCCAGTTTGTGACGCCTATGACCATTATGAGCGTCATGACGCTCGGCTTCATGACGAAGAGCACGACCATGGCGAGCAGTATGCGCGGTATGGCGTGGAAGGCGTCGGCTATGCGCATGATGATGCGGTCGGCCCAGCCGCCGTAGTAGCCGGAGACGAGGCCCAGCAGCGTGCCTATCACGCCGGCGACAATCACGGAGCAGATGCCGACGAGCAGGGAGACGCGCGCGCCGTAGATGCAGCGCGTGAGCACGTCGCGGCCCAGGCTGTCCGTCCCGAGTATGTGCTCGGGGACGCCGCGCTCGCACCAGAAGGGCGGGATGAGCTTTTCCACTATATTCTGCTTGGCCGGGTCCCAGGGCGAGAGCAGCGGCGCGAAGACGGAGGCCAGCACGACTATCATCAATATGATGAAGCCGATGGTCCCGCTCGGGCTCGAGAAGAGCAGCCCGGCCCATTTCCTCAGCCAGCGGCCGAAGCGCCGGATGCGGCTCTCCCCCGCGGGGGCGGTAAGTACGCTTTCGTTATTCATGCTGCGCCCCCTCTCAGTATCTTATCCGCGGGTCTATGACCGCGTAGAGCACGTCGGCGATGAGGTTCGCGACGATGGTTATGAGCGAAATGAACACCACGCAGGCCTGTACGACGCACATGTCGCGGCCGTTGATGCACTGTATCAGCAGCTGGCCGAGCCCGGGCCAGGAGAAGACCGTCTCGGTTATGAGCGAGCCGCCGATGAGGCTCGGCACCTGCAGGGCGATAATGGTCACGACCGGTATGAGCGCGTTCTTGAAGGCGTGCTTGTATACGACTATGCTCTCGCGCAGGCCCTTGCTTCGGGCGGTGCGGATATAGTCCTCGTGCATTATCTCGAGCATGCTCGAGCGCACGAGCGGTATTATCTGCGCGGCCGTGACTATGCTGAGCGTGGCCACGGGCATGACGAGGTTCTTCCAGTCGCCCGGGCCGGATACCGGCAGCCACTTGAGCGTGACGCCGAAGAGCAGGATGAGCATAATGCCAATCCAGAAGCTGGGCATTGCCTGCCCGATAACGGAGATGCCGTTGAAGAAGACGTCCAGCACGGTGCCCTTGGTCCTGGCGCACAGCACGCCCAGGAGGACGCCGAGCACGGTGGAGACCACGAGGGAGATGGACGCGAGCTGAAGCGTGGCCGGGATGCGGCTGAGCACGACCTCGGTGGCCTCGATGCCGTAGCGCAGGCTGGTGCCGAAGCGGCCATGGACCAGGTCGCCGAGGAAAATCCCATACTGCACGAGCAGGGGCTCGTTGAGCCCCAGGGCCTCCCTGAGCGCTTCGCGGTCGGCGGGCAGCGCGTCCGGCGGGAGCATCGTGCTCGTCGGGTCGCCGGAGAGCCTGACCAGGAAAAACACTATGAACGTTATTATGAAAAGCACCGGAATTATTTCCAATAGCCTCTTACCTATATATCTCCCCATATTCTCACCTCAAGATCTCTGGCCGAAAAGGCCTCGACGGCATTTTCGTGCCAATATGGGTCCCCCGGCCTTCGGCCGATGGAGACCGGCGCTCCGCTGCGCGCACGCCCGCCGGTGCGAGCACCGGCAAGCGCACACTCCGCTGCGCGAAAAGTATTTTTTCGAGGTACACGCCCCCGAAAAAATGATTCCACTTTGTTTGCCGTCAGAGACGGCAAATTCTGCGAAGCTTTTAATTTGGGGGCCGGCGAGGGCCGGCCCCCTTGGGTTTAATCGGAACTTACTCAGCTCTGGTAATAGTGTTCAGGTTGAATATCTCGTCGAGACGGCCGGTGAAGTTGATGCCGTCGCGGACGCCGTAGGCGCTCTTGAGGTTGACGACGTTGGCGTAGGGGACCTCCTCGGCAGCGAGCTGCTGGGCCTCCTCAATCTGGGCGACGCGCTCTTCGAGGTCCATGTTGGCCATGGCG
>DVKN01000119.1 GCA_018716005.1 Candidatus Scatomorpha stercoravium | reverse complement strand
CGAGATCACCACCACCAACTGGTTCGGCCAGACGGTCTCCGGCGCGGTCAGCGGCAGCGGCTTCATCCTCACCGAGGACGGCTACATCATGACCAACTACCACGTCATCGAGGACGCCTACAGCGGCGGCTACGACGTGAGCGTGATGCTGCACGACGGCACCACCTACCTGGCCCAGATCGTGGGCTTTGAGCGCAACAACGACATCGCCATCCTGAAGATAGACGCCACCGGCCTCAGCGCCGCCACGCTCGGCAGCAGCGGCGACCTCAGCGTGGGCGACACGGTGTACGCCGTGGGCAACCCGCTTGGCGAGCTGGCCTACAGCATGACCAGCGGCATCGTCTCCGCCACCGACCGTGTGATATCCACCGACGTCAGCACGAACGTCAACATGTTCCAGTTCGACGCCGCCGTCAACGAGGGCAACTCCGGCGGCCCGCTCTATGACGCCTACGGCCACGTGATCGGCGTCGTCACCGCCAAGACGGGCGACAGCGCCTCCACCGCCGGCACCGAGGGCCTCAATTTCGCCATCCCCATCGACGACGCGGCCCGCATCGCCAACAACATCATCGAGCGCGCGGAGACCGGCAGCAGCGAGACGCTGGGCAACGCCTATCTGGGCATCACCGCGCAGGACATCGACCGCCAGTTCCAGCAGTACTACGGCTTCCCCGCCGGCGCGTTCGTCTACTCCGTTGAGGAGGGCGGCGCGGCCGAGGCCGCGGGGCTGAAGGTGGGCGACGTCATCACCGAGCTGGACGGCTTTGCCATCAGCGGCCGCGACGACCTGGCGAACGAGCTGAGCTTCCACTCCGCGGGCGAGACGGTGGACATGACCGTCTACCGCAGCGGTGAATATATCACCCTCACCGTCACTTTTGGCGAGCGCCCGGCCGAGGAGGCCGACGCCCAGACCACACCCACCGAGAGCAGCGGCTACTACAACGACTACGACTTCGGCTGGGGCAACCTCATCGGCTGAGCGCCGCTCCCCTCCCACGGGAGTTCACATAGATCGTAAGGCATAAGCAGTTTCCATTCATCTTTCACTTTTACTCCTCTCTTATTGTTTTCCCCTCTCTTTAGCGAAGGCGTCCGTTCCCGCAAGGGCCGGGCGCCTTTGTCTTTTTTCTTGCCATCGGCCGCGCTTTGGCCTATACTGTTGCCATCTGATGCCGGAGGTGCCCCATGCTGCGCTATCTTGAGACGGATTCCACCGACCCCGCCTACAACCTCGCCTTTGAGGAGCTGGTGCTCGAGCGCCGGCGGGAGGGGGACTACCTGCTGCTCTGGCAGAACGCCCCCACCGCCGTCATCGGCCTCAACCAGATCGCCGCCGCGGAGGTGGATACTGAGTACGCCGCCGCGCACGGCATCGCCGTCGTGCGCCGCTCCACGGGCGGCGGGGCCGTCTATCACGACGCGGGCAACCTCAACTACTCGCTCATCGGCGACGCCGGGGACGCCGCCGCGCTCAGCCTGGCGCGCTTCATGCAGCCCGTCTGCGCCGCGCTGCGCTCGCTGGGCGTGCCGGCGGAGGTGACGGGCCGCAACGACATCGCCGTGGAGGGCCGCAAGGTCTCCGGCACGGCGCAGCGCCTCTCCGGCGGGCGCGTGCTGCACCACGGCACGCTGCTCTTTGAGACGGACAGCGAGACGATGTCCGCCGTGCTGCGCCCCGGCCCGGGGAAGTTCGAGAGCAAGGCCGCCAAAAGCGTGCGCTCGCGCGTGGGGCAGATACGCGACTACCTGCCGCCGGGGGCCACGCTGGCGGGCTTCCGCTCCGCCCTGCTCGCCGCGCTGGGCAGGTCGGGGCTGGAGCGCGAGCGCCTCACGGACGGCGAGCTCGCCGCCGTGGAGCGCCTGGCGGAGGAAAAATACCGCTCGCCGGACTGGACCTGGGGCCGCGCGCCGCTCTTCGGCTTCAGCAATGAGCGGCGCTTCGCCGCGGGGACGCTGGCCGTCTCGCTGGACGTGGAGGAGGGCGTGATACGCGCCGCGCGCATCAGCGGCGATTTCCTGGCCGTCGTCCCCTGTACGCCGGCCGAGGAGGCCCTGCGCGGCGCGCCCTTCGAGCGCGCGGCCGTCGCGGCGGCGCTCGCGCCGCTGGACCTGCCGCCCATGCTCGGCGGCATGGGCGCGGAGGAGCTGCTCTCGCTCATGTTCTGAATGTTTTGTCTCAAATGCGCCGCTTTGGCGAGGGGCGTCTGCATAAAATACAATCCCGTCTCAAAATTTCTGTAAAATATGCTGAAAATTTGAGAACAGCGCGGCGCTTGTTGCCAAAGCGCTGCGCGGACGGTATAATGAGAGTGCCGGGAGCGCCTGTTGCGGCGCCCCCGGCCTTTTACACATGAGGGGGACACATAAAGTGAAGGACCTGCGAAAGCTGGAAGAGATATGGGCGAAGTTCGTCTACGAAGGGGAGATGGACCCCTCCGTGCAGCCCGCCGTGGCGGAGGGCTGGCGGCGGTGCAGGGCCGCGGGCGTCAACCCCATCGGCGGCCGCGGCCGGCGCGTGGACGACGAGGTCTTCCGCAGCATCCGCGAGGCCAACGCCGAACTCATCGACGTGGCCATGCCCATCATGCAGAGCGTTTTCGACATCGTGCGCCGCACGGGCTTCCTGATGGTGCTGACGGACAGCGTGGGCTATGTGCTGGAGACGATGGGCGACGAGCGCATCATGGCCATGACGGAGGACCTGCGCTTCGTCCCCGGCGCGCTCTGGGACAACAACAGCGTGGGCACCAACGCCATCAGCGTGGCGCTCGACTCCAACACCGCCATCCAGATGGCCGGCGCGGAGCACTACTGCCGCACGCACCACGGCTGGACCTGCTCCGCCGCGCCCATCCACGGCGAGAACGGGGAGATCGTCGGCTGCCTGAACATGTCCGGCGAGGCGGCGGACGTCCACGACCACACGCTGGCCGTGGTGCTCTCGGCGGCCATCGGCATCGAGGGCAAGCTCTCGCTGCTGCACAGCGCCGAGCTCATGCGCTCCGCGCTGGAGGGCAGCGCGGACAGCATCCTCCTGCTGGGCGAGAACCTGCGCCCCGTCTGGGCCAACAGCGCCGCGGGCGAGCTGCTGGGGCTGGACGGCGGGCAGATAGGCGAGCTGGACGTGCGCGCCCTGCTGCCGGACCTGGACTGGAACGCGCGCCCCTGGCGGCGCGAGGGCGGCTTTTACGCCGACGACCTGCGCGTGGCCACGGCGGAGGGCATCGTGCGCTGTTCGGCCGCCATCACCAGCGCGAGCGCGCTCGGCACGCCCACGCTGAACGTGGTGCTCAAGCGGCAGAAGCACCTCATCGCCTCTGTCAACAAGCTCAGTGGCAACCGCGCGCTCTACACCTTCGACGACATCTTCGCCGCCGACCCGGAGATGAAAAAGACCGTCTCCCTGGCCGCGCGCTATGCGCATTACGACGGCAACATCCTCATCGAGGGCGAGAGCGGCACGGGCAAGGAGCTCATCGCCCAGGCCATACACAACGCCGGCAGCCGCGCCTCCGGCCCCTTCGTGGCCGTCAACTGCGCCTCCCTCCACCGGGACATGCTGGACGCCGAGCTCTTCGGCTATGAATCCGGCGCCCTGCCCGGAGCGCCCTCCCGCGGGGGCAGCCCCGGCAAATTCGAGCTCGCCCACGGCGGCACCCTCTTCCTTGACGAGATCAGCGCCCTGCCGCTGGAGTTCCAGCCCAAGCTGCTGCGCGCGGTGGAGACGCACCGCGTCACCCGCCTCGGCGGGCAGCAGGAGATGGAGCTCGACATCCGCATCATCTCCTCCACCAACCGGCGGCTGGGCGAGCTGGCCGCCTCCGGACACTTCCGGGATGACCTCTATTACCGCCTGAACGTCCTGCGGCTGGAGATACCGCCGCTGCGCTCGCGGCCGGGGGACATCCGCGTCTGCGCCGAGCGCTTCCTCGCACGGCTGAACGGCCGCGACCCCTCGCAGGCCAAGTCCATGTCCGAGGACTTCCTCGAGGGCCTGCTGGCCTACGGCTGGCCCGGCAACGTGCGCGAGCTGCAAAACGGCGTCGAACGCGCCTTCTACTCCACGCCGGAGAGTGTCCTTGGCGCGCAGAGCCTGCCCCTGGCGGTGGGCGACGCCCCCGCCCCCAGCGCCGAGGCGCCCGCCGAGAGCGGGGAGATCCTCGCCGCGCTCACGCTCTGCGGCGGGGACGTGGAAAAGGCCGCGGAGCGCCTGGGCGTCAGCCGCGCCACGCTCTACCGCCGCATCAAGCGCTACGGCATCGACCTGCGCGGCTCGCGGCAGTGAAGCGCGATTCTCAGCGCCGGCTGAGAAAGCTGATATAAATCTCAGGGATTGAGATGAATTTGTCGAAATTCATCTCAATCCCTTGTTATTTTGCTGTCAATTTGTGCATCTGCGCCAAGCGGCCACTTGCTATTTTATGGCTAACGCTGAAAATTTGAGAATTTGCTGCTTGATATTGAGATTTTCCCCATGCCGCGTTATAATGTCACCGTCGGAAACGTGAGCACATCGCGGAGGTGAGAATCCTGAAAAAATTCATCGTCGAGTTCGGCCTGGGCACGGATTTCCACGGGCAGGATGTGACCAAGGCCGCCAAAAAAGCCGCCAAGGACGCGGTGTCCCGCAGCTGCCTCTGCGGGCTGGAGGAAGTCCTGGGATTGACGGACTTCAAAGAGCAGGTGTTCATCCGCGCGACGGTGGCGGTGACGCGGCCGGAGGACGTCCGCTGCGAGGAAGTGGCGGAGGTGTTCCCCGTGGGCACCGTGGAGGTCGTTGCGGTACAGGGAGGGCTGAAGTGCGACGGGCTGTGCATCCCCGCCTTCGGCGACTGCGACAAGAGCATAGAAGCGGCGGTAGCCGCCGTTGAGGTTTACGTGGAAGAATAGCGGCTCCGGCCGATTTTATGACATAAAACCAAGGAAAGAAGGCGATCTGAGGAAAAGGCCCGGAAGAGAAAGCCGGGCTCTTGATAAATGAAAGGAGAATGTAAACAATGCTGAGACTGGACTTCACCGGAAAGAACGTCCTCGTGACGGGAGGTGGCCGCGGCCTTGGCAAGGCCTGCGCGCTCGCATACGCCGACTGCGGCGCCGACGTGTTCATCGGCAACCGCAGGGAAGATGAAGGCATGAAGACAGTGGAGGAGATCCGGGCCATGGGCAGGCGCTCCGGCTTCAAGCGCACGGACGTGGCCGTGAAACAGGACGTGGACGATCTCGTCACGGCGGCCGAAGAGTTTTTTGACGGGCGGATCGACGTGATCATGCACGCCGCCGGAGTCATCTCCACCTATGACTTCATGCTGGCGGAGGAATCGGAAATACGCAGGTTGTTCGATATCAACATTATGGGCACTTCGCACATGCTCCAGGCCGGCCTAAGGCACATGATGCCGCGCAGGAGCGGCAATATCGTGACCACGGCCTCGATAGCCGGGCGCACAAACCTCGGCATGCTGGAGCACTACTGCGTCTCAAAGGCGGCGGTCATCAGCCTGACGCAGGCCGGGGCGAAAAAGGGCGCCCCCTGCAACGTCAGGGTGAACGCCGTGGCGCCCGGCATCATCCGCACGAGGATGTGGGAAGAGATCCTCGACGGGATGGCGACCGGCTTCCACGGCAGCGAAGGAGGGCGCACCGCCGTAAGCGAAGAGGAGCGCGAGAAAAACTGGAACGATTCCGTGCGCAACCTCATTCCCCTCGGAAGGGCCCAGCAGCCGGAGGACATAGCGTTCGGCGCGCTGTTCCTCTCCTCGGACCTGGCCAGGGAAATAACGGGCCAGGTACTCCACGTGGACGGCGGCTGCTGCATGGTGTAAACAAGAAATTCAGTTAATTTTTTGGACCAAAGGAGGTTATTGAATGGCAATCAGCAATGAGCAGATGAAGGACATGTATGTGAAAATGCGCCGCATACGTGACTTCGAAAGCACGGCCGCAAAGCTGTTCGCGGAGGGCAAAATACCCGGCTTTGTCCACCTGTATCTCGGCGAGGAGGCCATTGCCCCGGCCGTCTGCGAGTGCCTGCGCGACGATGATTTCATCACCAGCACGCACCGCGGCCACGGGCACATCATCGCCAAGGGCGGGGACCTGAACCTGATGATGGCCGAGCTCTTCGGCCGCGAGACGGGCTACTGCAAGGGCAAGGGCGGCTCGATGCACATCGCCGACCGCGACAAGGGCATACTCGGCGCCAACGGCATTGTCGGCGCGGGCCACTGCATAGCCTGCGGCGCGGGCCTCTCGGCGAAGATACGCGGCACCGACCAGGTCTGCGTCTGCTTCTTCGGCGACGGCTCGACGAACCAGGGCACCTTCCACGAGTCGCTGAACATGGCGAGCATCTGGAAGCTCCCCATCGTCTTCGTCTGCGAGAACAACCACTACGGCATATCCATGAGCCAGGACCGCCATCAGGCGATAAAGGACGTCGCCGACCGCGGCGCGGCCTATAACATCCCCGGCATAGCCGTCGACGGCAACGACCCCATGGCCGTCTACGAGGCCGCCGAGGAGGCCGTAGCCAGGGCCCGCGCGGGCAAGGGGCCCACGCTCCTCGAGTGCAAGACCTACCGCCAGCACGGCCACTTCGAGGGCGACCCCGCCATCTACAAACCCAAGGAGGAGCAGGCCGCGTGGCTCGAGAAGGATCCCATGCCGCGCTTCGCCAATTTCCTCGTCGAGAACGGCGTCATGACCCGCGAGGAGGTCGACGCTGTCGACGCCCAGGTTGCGAAGGAGATAGAGGACGCCATCGCCTTCGCCGACGCCCAGCCGCTGCCCGACGTGGAGACCGCGGTCCTGGACGTGTATTCCGATATAGTTGAGGAGGTGCGCGAGAGATGAAGATGATGACTTATTCCGAAGGCATCCGCGAGGGCATGAGCATCAGGATGCGTGAGAACCCCAACGTGATACTCTTCGGCGAGGACGTCGGCAAGTTCGGCGGCTGCTTCGGCGTGTCGATGGGTATGTTCGACGAATTCGGCCCCGAGCGCGTACGCGATACGCCCATCTCCGAGGGCGCCATCATCGGCTGCGCCGTCGGCGCGGCGGCGACGGGCCTGAGGCCCATTGCCGAGCTGATGTTCTGCGACTTCCTCACCGTGGGCATGGACCAGCTCGTCAACCAGGCCGCCAAGATGCGCTATATGTTCGGCGGCAAGATTTCCATGCCGATGGTCGTCCGCCTCCCCGCCGGCGCGGGCACTGGCGCCGCGGCCCAGCACTCCCAGAGCCTCGAGGCCTGGCTCACCCACGTCCCCGGCCTCAAGGTCGTCTACCCCTCCTGCGCGGAGGACGCCCTCGGCCTCATGCTTGCGGCCATCGACGACGACGACCCCGTCATGTACTTTGAGAACAAGGTGCTCATGGGCATGAAGAGCGAGGTCAAGTCCCTCGAGCCCATCCCCCTGGGCAAGGGCAAAATCTGCCGCGAGGGCTCCGACCTCTCCATCATCACCTACGGCAAGCAGGTCTACGACGCCCTCGAGGCGGCCGAGAAGCTCGCTGCCGACGGCATAAGCGCCGAGGTCGTCGACCTCAGGAGCCTCTACCCGCTCGACAAGGCCCTGATAGCCGAGACCGTTGCCAAGACCCACCACGTGATAATCGTCACCGAGGAGGTCAAGCGCGGCGGCTACGGCGGCGAGATAAGCGCCATGATAAGCGAGGAGCTCTTCGACGAGCTCGACGCGCCCGTGGCCCGCATCGGCGCGCTCGACACGCCCGTGCCCTTCGCGCCCGTGCTCGAGCAGTACTATATGCCCAGCGCCGCCGACATCATCCACGCGGCGAAGAAAATGTTCTGAGTCCACACCCCCGTATAAGCCCCGCGGCCCGCGTAACGGCACGCTGTTACGCGGGCCGCACCTGTAAAGGCAGGAGGCGAAACATGACATCCATAGGCATAATAGCTAACCCGGCGTCCGGCAAGGACATACGCCGCCTTGTCTCCTACGCCACCACCATAGACAACAACGAGAAGGTCAATATCTGTAAGCGCATAGTCCTCGCCGCCCAGGGCATGGGCGTGGACGAGGTCGTATTCATGCCGGACACCTTCATGATAGGCTGCGCCGTGCTGGATTCGCTCGAGAGCGACCGCGTGCTGAAGGTTAAGCTCGACCTGCTCGATTTTGAGATAGAGGCGACGCTCGCCGACACGATACGCGCCGCCGAAATGATGGAGGAGCGCGGCGTCGGCGCGCTGGTGGTGCTTGGGGGCGACGGGACTTCGCGCGCCGCGGCGAAGGGCATAAGCTCGACGCCGCTCATGAGCATCTCCACCGGCACGAACAACGTCTACCCAGCCATGATGGAGGGCACGGTCGCCGGCATGGCCGCCGCGGCCGCCGCGCTGATGGGGGACGCCGCCCGCGAGTGCTGCGTACGGGACAAGAAGATAAGCGTCTATGTGAACGGCGTCCTGCGCGACATTGCGCTCATCGACGCCGTCGTCTCCGACGACTTCTACGCCGGGGCCAAGGCTATCTGGGACCCCGAGCGAATACGCCGCATCGCGGTTACGCGCTGCCATCCGGCCACGATAGGCTTCTCCGCCGTGGCGGGGGCCTATGAGATAGTCGAGGACACGGACGACTTCGGCCTCGCCATAACGCTTGGCAGCTCCGGCCGGGGCGTCCTCGCGCCCATAGCCGCCGGCGTCCTGACGCCGGTGCGCGTGCAGTCCGCGGAGCGGATACCCCTGGGCGGAGACTACGCCTTTACGGCCGAGGACCGCTGCATGATAGCCCTCGACGGCGAGCGCGAGGTGCGCGTCCAGCCCGGCGACGAGGTCAGGCTCCGCATAGACCGCGACGGCCCCTGGCGGATACTCCCGCGCAAAATGCTCAGCCGCGCCGCCGAGCTCGGAATGTACAACGTAGAATAAGGAGGTCAGACATGGCTAAAGTAATCGTAATGCCCAAGCTGGGGCTCACCATGACGGAGGGCACGCTCAGCAAATGGCTCAAGCATGAGGGCGAGGCCGTAAAGGAGGGCGAGCCGCTCTTCGAGGTAGAGACGGACAAGCTCACGAACACGATTGAGGCGTCCGCGTCCGGCACGCTCCTGAAGATTGCCGTCCCCGAGGGCGGCGAGGCGCCCTGCATGGCCCCCGTGGCCGTAATAGGCGAGCCCGGCGAGGACTACGCCTCGCTCCTCGGCGGCGCGGAGGAAAAGCCGGCCCCCGAGGGCGATAAGCCGGCCGCGCCTCCCCCGCCGCCCCCGACCCCCGCCAGGGCCCCCGGCGAGAGGGTGCTCGCCACCCCTGCCGCCAAGAAGCTCGCGAAGGAGCTCGGCGTCGACATCGCGCTCGTGCCCGGCACCGGCCCCAGGGGCCGCGTCACCGAGGAAGACGTGAAGAACTTCAAATCCGCCCCGCCTCCCCCGACGCCGGCCGCGCCGGCCGAGCCGGGCGTCAAGGCGAGCCCCCTGGCCGCGAAGGTCGCCGCCGACATCGGCCTCGACCTCAAGGACGTCCCCGCCAAGGGCCGCGTTATGGCCGCCGACATACTCGCCGCCGTGCAGAAGGGCGGCAGCGCCCCCGCCGAGGAGGCCCCGCGCGAGGAAGCAGTGCCCATGACCGGCATGCGCAAGGCCATAGCGCGGAATATGCAGAACTCGCACATGACGAGCCCCACCGTCACCTTCAACCTCGGCATAGACATGACCGAGCTCAAGCGCCTGCGCGAGCAGCTCAAGAGCGCGGACATAAAGGTCAGCTACACCGACATACTCGTGAAGGTCGTCGCCAAGGCGCTCACCGAGTTCCCGCTCCTCAACTGCTCCGTCGAGGACAACAAGATTATCTACAAGCACTACGTCAACATGGGCGTCGCGGTCGCGCTCGACAACGGCCTCGTCGTCCCGAACGTGCGCGACGCGGACAAGAAGTCCCTCACCGAGATCTCCGCCGAGGTAAAGGACCTCGCGAAGAAGGCCCGCGAGGGCGGCCTCCCGATGGACGCGCTCACCGGCGGCACCTTCACGATAACGAACCTCGGCATGTACGGCATCGAGAGCTTCTCCCCGATTATCAACCAGCCCGAGGTCGCCATACTCGGCGTGAACACCATGCAGGATAAGGTCGTCGTCGTGGACGGCGAAATCTGCGTGCGGCCCATCATGAACCTCTCCCTCACCGCCGACCACCGCGTCGTGGACGGCTCCGTGGCCGCGCAGTTCCTGCAGCGCGTGAAGGCCCTGATGGAGAAGCCCGGCCTGCTGCTGGCATAAGGAGGCGCGCATGAAGGAAATTGTAATGCCCAAGCTGGGCCTCACGATGACCGAAGGCACCATAGCCGCCTGGCACAAGTCCGTCGGCGACGAGGTTAAAGAGGGCGAGCCGCTCTTCGACGTAGAGACCGACAAGCTTACGAACACCATAG
>DVKN01000118.1 GCA_018716005.1 Candidatus Scatomorpha stercoravium | reverse complement strand
ATGCTGCTGCTGTTCCTGATGCTCTCCATCCTCGAGGACGTCGGCTACATGGCGCGCATCGCCTTCATCATGGACCGCATCTTCCGCAAGTTCGGCCTCTCCGGCAAGAGCTTCATCCCCATGCTCATCGGCTCCGGCTGCGGCGTCCCCGCCGTCATGGCCAGCCGCACCATAGAGAACGAGCGCGACAGGCGCATGACCGTCATGACCACCTGCTTTATCCCCTGCGGGGCCAAGATCCCCATCATCAGCATGATAGCGGGCGCGTTCTTCGACGACGGCTGGTGGGTCGCCACCAGCGCCTACTTCATCGGCGTCGCGGCCATCATCATCTCCGGTATCATACTCAAGAAGCTCAAGGCCTTCGCCGGCGAGGCCGCCCCCTTCGTCATGGAGCTGCCCGCCTACCACGCCCCGGCCGCCAGCAATGTCCTGCGCGCCACCTGGGAACGCGGCTGGAGCTTCATCAAGCGCGCCGGCACCGTCATACTGCTCAGCTCCATCATCATCTGGTTCCTGCAGGCCTTCGGCGTCGAGAACGGCGCGTTCGGCATGGTCGCGGACAACAACAACTCCATCCTGGCTGCCATCGGCAGCGCGGTCGCGTTCATCTTCATCCCGCTCGGCTTCGGCACCTGGCAGGCCACGGTCGGCGTCGTCGGCGGCCTGGTCGCCAAGGAGAACCTCGTCGCCATCATGGGCGTCTGCTATGGCTTCGCCGAGGTCAGCGAGGCCGGAGACGAGATGTGGGGCATCCTCGCGAGCGAGTACACCGGCATTGCGGCCTACAGCTTCATGGTGTTCAACCTGCTGTGCGCCCCCTGCTTCGCGGCCATGGGCGCCATCAAGCGCGAGATGAACAGCCCCAAGTGGACCCTCGCAGCCATCGGCTACATGTGCGGCTTCGCCTACTGCGTCAGCCTGATGATCTACCAGATCGGCGGGCTCATCACCGGCGACGTCAGCTTCGGAGTCTGGACCGTCGTGGCCTTCGTGGTCCTCGCGGCCATGATCTACCTGCTCGTCCGCAAGAACAGGTACGGCGAGTACGGCGAGCGCCTCACTTCCGACAGGAAGGCGGCCGCCAATGCTTGAGTGGCTCGCGGCCAACGCCGCCACGATAATCATATCGCTCGTCCTCCTCGCCGCCGTCTGCCTCATAGTGCGGAAGCTGGTGAAGGATAAGCGAAGCGGCAAGGGCGGCTGCTCCTGCGGCGGCAACTGCGGCAGCTGCGGCGTCTGCCATAGCCGCCCCTCCCCCGTCAAGAAATAGCTCCGTCTCTCTTTTCTTTCCCACCCTAAAGCGAGCCGGGCCGGTCAAACGACCGGCCCGGCTTAAGTCTGCCCGAAAAGCCTGCGAGGCTTTTTTATTTTATTCCCGCGCGCAGCAGAGCTCGCGGCGGTAATAGACCTTGTCGCGCAGCGTGACGCCGCCCTCGACTATGGGCCTCGGGTAGTTCTCGATGAAGAAGTTCTCCACCCTGTGCGAATAGACGAAGCCGCAGGCGGTGTAGAAGGGCGTTGTGAAGGGGCTCTCGCCCGTCCCCGCCGTGAGGGCCGCGTATTCCCCGGCGAACTCCTCCGCGAGGAACTCTATGAGCGCGCGGCCGTAGCCGTGCCGGCGGTGCTCCGGCGCGACGGCTATGCTCTGTATCTCGAGCACGCCCCCGCCCTCGTCCGTGACGAGGCATTCCGCCGCGGCCTCGCCCCACACCGTGAGCACGAACATCCGCCCGCGGCCTATGTAGCGCGAAATCATGGCCTCGGACTCGTCCGCGAGCAGCAGAAGCTCCATGAAGTCCCGCCTGTCCTCCGGCGGTATCTCGAAAATCTCCATTATTCCTCGTCCACCTTGACCCGGTATCCGGCGTCCTTGAGGGACTTCACGACGTTCCGGCCGTGCTCCTCGCCGCCGACCTCGCAGGCGACGTGGACGAGAATCTCGTTCGGGCCGAGGGCGGTGGAGAGGCGGTCGTGGTTTATCTCCAGCACGTTCGCACCGGCCCCGGCCAGCACCTGCAGCACCTCGATGAGCTTGCCGGGCGCGTCGGGCATCCGCGTCGTGAAGCGCATGCGGCGGTGCCGGGAGACGAGGCCCTGGTCAATAACGCGGTGGATGAAGCTCACGTCTATGTTGCCGCCGGAGAGGAGGCAGACGGTGCGCCTGTCGCGCGCCTCGACCTTCCCGGCGAGGACGGCGGCGAGGCTGCTCGCGCCGGAGGGCTCCACTATCTGCTTCGTGCGCTCCATGAGCAGCAGTATGGCCGCGGAAATGTCGTTGTCCGAGACGGTGACCATGTCGTCGGCGTATTTGAGTATCATCTCGACCGTGTGCTCGCCGGGGTTGCCGACCGCGATGCCGTCTGCGATGGTGGAGACGCCCTTCGTGGACATATGCTTCCCGGCCCTGAAGCTCTGATACACGGCGCTCGCGCCCTCGGCCTGCACGCCTATGACGCGCACGCGGGGGTTCACCTGCTTTATGCAGGCCGCGACGCCGCTCAAGAGCCCGCCGCCGCCGACCGGCACGACCACCGTGTCCACGGTGGGCAGCTCGCGCAGAATCTCGAGCGCCACGGTGCCCTGCCCGGCCATGACCTCGTAGTCGTCGAAGGGGTGCAGGAAGGTCGCGCCCTCGGCCTCGCAAATCTCCATCGCCTTGGCGTAGGCCTCGTCGTAGCAGTCGCCGTAGAGGACGACCTTGGCGCCGTAGCCCTCCGTCGCCTGCACCTTCGCTATCGGCGCGGCCTTGGGCATGACGATGGTCGCGGGTATGCCGTGGCTGTGCGCCGCGAAGGCGACGCCCTGGGCGTGATTGCCCGCCGAGGAGGCGACGACCGCCTTTACCTCGCCGCGCTCGGCCAGCGCGCCTATCTTGTTGGCCGCGCCGCGAATCTTGAAGGAGCCGGTCTTCTGGCGGTTCTCGCACTTGAGCCACACCTCTCCCCCGGCCATCTGGGAAAACGTGCTGGAGCATACCAGCTCGGTCTTGTGGACTATACCCTCGAGCCGCTTGGCGGCGCGCTCGAAATCGCGCAGATTAAGGTCCATATCCAAACCTCCCAATGTCCGCGCGCGGCGGACGTATTCCTGCTTAAATATTATACTCTCCCCGGCCTCAAGTCAACACTTTGTATAAATCAGGAGCAAAAATATACGTTTGTCCGCGCACGGTGCACAAACCGGCCGTAGATAAGCGCCCGCTCGGGAAAGCGGGCGCTTATTTTCGCCGTCCCCGGCCCGTGTCCGGCGGTGCGGCGGAGCTCAGAACTCCTTTTTCTTGTAAATCCCGAG
>DVKN01000117.1 GCA_018716005.1 Candidatus Scatomorpha stercoravium | reverse complement strand
GTGTTCGGGGGCAACACAAAGGACATCAACCTCATCCTTGAGAACATTGTCTATCTGGAACTGCTGCGAAGAGGCTACGAAGTGACCGTTGGCAGAACCGGAGACAAAGAGATCGACTTCGTGTGCGGCAAGCGCGGGGAGAAGCTGTATGTTCAGGTGGCGTACCTCCTTGCATCGGAGGAAACCATTGCCCGGGAGTTTGGGGCTTATGATTCCGTCCGCGACAACTTCCCGAAGTATGTCGTATCTCTCGACGAGTTTGACATGAGCCGAAATGGGATCAAACACCGGAACATCCGCGATTTCCTTTTAATGGACGAGTGGGGCTGAGAATATGCCCGTCACAGTTTTTGAAGGCTGTGACGGGCTTTTTTCACTGCTCGTAGACGCCGCCGCCTATGAATTCGCGGACCAGGGAGTCGGGGGCTACGAGCTTCTCGTCTATTACGCCGAAGAGCTGGAGGGCGGGCAGCACCTCGCGCAGCTCCTCGTAGCGCTCGATGCCCTCGGGGATTGAGGAGAAGAGCTCCGTCGCGGTCACGTTCATGACGGCGAGCTCATAGGGCAGGGCCGTGTCGAGCATGAGGTCGGCCTTGTTCTTGAAGGGCGAGATGTAGAGCTTCTCGCCGCGGCGCACGTTGGCCCACATGGCGAGGGTGCGGGCGGGGTCGTAGGCGCGGAAGAGCTTGTCGCGCACCGTGCGGCGCACGAGGCGTATCCAGGTGCCCTTGAAGACGACCTTGCCGTTGAACTCCACGTTGCTGCGCGCGGAGATATAGAGCTTGAAGGCCTCGGGATGGGGCCCGGCTATCTCGTCGTTGAGCGCGTGGATGCCCTCGAAGATGGCGAGCTCGTCGCCGTGGAGCTTCAGCGACTTGCTCGGCTCCACGACGCGCATCTGCCGGGAGAACTCGTACTTGGGCACGTAGATGCGCTCGCCGCGCGCGAGGGCGGAAAAGTGCTCGTTTAAGAGCTCCATGTCGAGGCACTTCGGGCTCTCGAAGTCGTAGCCGCCGTCGGCCGTGCGCGGGCTCGTGGCGGGGTCGACGGTGCGGAAGTAGTTGTCGAGGCTTATCGTATAGCTCCTTATGCCGCGGCGGCTGAGCTCCTCCTCTATCTTCTGCGCCGTCGTGGTCTTGCCCGAGCCGCTGGGGCCGGAGAGGAGCACGATGGGGCTCTTTTTCCGGTTGGCGGCTATCATATCCGCCGCGCGCGCTATCTTGGCGGCGTACTCGGCGTCGCATTCGGCGACGAAGCCGGCGGGGTCGGCCACCGTGCGGTAGTTTATCTCACTGAGGTCATAGGCCATAGAAATCGCAAATCCTTTCCTTGCCCCGGCATATGCCGTCCTGCGAGTTTATGTACTCGAGCGGGTACTTGGGCGCGAAGAAGCGCTTTATCCTCCCCGGGGCGACGAGCTTCGTGGAGCCGCCGGCGCCCATGGAGATTATGCCCGCGAGCTCCTCCATGATGCAGATATTGTAGGGGCTCTCATGCCCCGGGAGGGTCCAGCCCACGTTCTCGAAGCCGCCGGACATATACTTCTGGCGGTAGAGGTAGTAGGGCTCGTAGCCGGCCGCGGGCAGGCGCTCGAGCGCGCCGGAGAGCATTTCCCCCACCGCCTCCGCCGCGGGGTGCTCCCCGCCGGTCACGGTGAGCGTGCTGCCGCGCTTCATGGAGAGCGTGTGCACGGTTATGTTCTCGGGGCGGAGCTCCAGCACGCGCGTGAGCGTATCGGAAAAGCCCGCCGCCGTATCCGTCGGGAGGCCGGCTATCAGGTCCATGTTCACGTCGAAGCCGCCGACGGAGCGCACGAGGCCGAGGGCGTCTATGATGTCCCGCGCCGTGTGGCGGCGGCCTATGGCCTCGAGGACGGAGTCGGACATGGTCTGCGGGTTCACGCTGACGCGGCGCACGCCGTGGGCGGAGAGCGTCTCGAGCTTCGCAAGGCTTATCGTATCCGGCCGCCCGGCCTCGACGGTGTATTCGCGCAGGGCCGAGAGGTCGAAGGCCGCCTCCAGCCGGGAGCAGAGCTCGCCGAGCTGCGGCGCGGTGAGCGTCGTCGGCGTCCCGCCGCCCATGTAGAGCGCGACGGGGCGGAGCTTCGCCCGGCGCACGGCCTCGCCGGTGGCGGCGATGTCCTTCCACAGGGCCTCGAGGAAGCCCGGCACGAGCTTCATGGACTTCTCCACGCTCTGGCTCACGAAGGAGCAGTAGGCGCAGCGCGTCGGGCAGAAGGGTATGCCCACGTAGAGGCAGACGTCGCGCGGCGCGAGCTTCTCCCGCTCGCGCTCGGAATAGAGCGCGGCGTTGAGGCAGAGCCCGGCGCGCTCGGGGCTCGCGAAGTACTCCCGCTCAAAGCGGCCCTTCGCCGCCCTCGGGCTGAGCCCCTCGCGCAGGTAGGCCGTCATCAGCTTCGCCGGGCGCACGCCCGTGAGGCAGCCCCACACGGGCTCCGGGACGCCGCTCGCGAGGGCCGCGCGGTAGAAGGCGAGCTTTATTATGCGGTTATTATAGTGCGCGGCGGAGTCCCTGTCCGCCATTTTCGCCCTTAAAGCCCTCGCGGCGCCGCGGTAGGTTTCGCCCTTCCGCACGAGCTTCGCCGTGCAGGAGACGTACCTCTCCCCTTCGCGCACGCTTATCTCGCAGCGCTCGCCCTCCGGAGGGCCCTCGGGGTATTCGGGCTTTTCGCCCGGGAAGAGCGTGAGCAGCGTCTGCTCGGCCGCGTATTTGTTGTCGGTTCCGTTCAAGTACAGTCTCATATGTCCTCAGTCCCTGCCGCCGGGATAAAGCCGGCGCGCGCGAGCTCGGCCATGAGCCGCGCGGCGAAGGCGCGGTGGCCCTCCTCGGTGAAGTGTACGCCGTCGTAGGCGAGGCCCACGCCCCAGCCGGAGGCGTCGGCAAAGAGGACGCCGAGCCCCTCCGCCGTTTCCCGGCAGAGCCGCGCGAATTCCCTCGACGCGGCGACGAGCGTCCCGTCCGGCACCCAGGCCCCGCGCGACATCGCCGGCGGGGCTATGAGCAGCAGCTTGTCCTTACTTATCGAGAGCGAGGAGAGGAAGGCGCGCAGCCTCTCCGCGGCCCTCTCGGGGCTCAGGCCCTGCAGGAGGTCGTTCCCGCCGAGCATGATAATCACGAGCCCGGCGTCCGGCGGGAACTGGGCCCCGGCGGGGATGCGCCGGCCGTTCTCGCCGCGGTTTACGACCTCCCAGCCCGTCGCGGCCGCCAGAATCTCCGGCCAGCGGTCCGCCTCGCCGTAGCGCCCGCCGAAATACGAGCGCGGGTCGTAGCCCCAGGTGTTCGAGTCGCCGAAGCAGACGGCCTTCAT
>DVKN01000116.1 GCA_018716005.1 Candidatus Scatomorpha stercoravium | reverse complement strand
TACTGCGTCCATAAAAAATACCTCCGAAAGGAAATTACCCGAAAGAAATCTTCTTCCGGGCGCAATCTTTCGCAGGCGCAAAAAAACTACGCGTCTCCTTCCATCCAGACTGTACTGTCGGTATCGGAATCACACCGATTCGGCCCCGTAAACGAGGTTCGCGGACTATACCGCCGGTCGGGAATTTCACCCTGCCCCGAAGACTCCTTATTGGGTTGTGACCGCATTATAGCACAGCTTCCCGGAAATTGCAAGAGCAATCTCGCGTTCCCCCGTACAAGACCAAACAGCACCTGCTTCCGCAGGTGCTGTTTGGGGAGAGAGAGAAAAAAGATCAAAAATGAGAGGAGACACTGGACTGTTCCGTGTGTTACACATTTCACAATCCGACATTATAATACTACAGCCGCCGCCGGATGTAAAGTGTGAGGACGCATAAATTGTGAAAAAATAAACGCGGTTTTCTTGTCGAATTTGTCAAGGGAATAGCAATCTCACGGCGAAGGCGCTGGCCGCAAAGCCGGCGAGGTCGGCGCAGAGGGCGGCGGGGACGGCCCAGCGCGTCTTTTTTATGCCGGCCGCGCCGAAATAGACGGCGATAACGTAGAAGGTCGTCTCCGTGCTGCCGAGCATGACGGCGGCGACTCGGCCTATGTAGGAGTCCGGACCGAATTCGCCTATGAGCTCGCTGCCGACGGCGAGCGCGCCGGAGCCGCTTATGGGCCGCAGCAGCATGAGCGGCGCGGTCTCGGGCGGGATGCCGAGCAGGGCCAGCAGGGGGGAGAGGAGGCCCGTCAGCGCGTCCAGGAGCCCGCTCGCGCGCAGCATCCCGACGGCCGTCAGGAGGGCGACGAGCGTGGGGAAAATCCTAAGGCACACACCCAGCCCCTCGCGCACGCCCTCGCAGAGCGCGTCGAACACGTCCACGCCCCTCAGCGCGCCCGCCGCGGCGGCGATGGCCATCACGAAGACGGGCAGGA
Organism: Candidatus Scatomorpha stercoravium; assembly: GCA_018716005.1. GTDB lineage: Bacteria > Bacillota > Clostridia > Oscillospirales > Oscillospiraceae > Scatomorpha > Scatomorpha stercoravium. Next base: position 2,080 of record DVKN01000116.1, on the reverse strand, counting down.
GCGCCGCTATGTCGTTCAGCTTCGCCAAATCCGTTCGAGGGCCTTCGCGGCGAGTATCCCCGCCGTCACGGAGAGGGCGCTGGCAATCCAGACGGCGGCGAGTATGTCGAAGGGCGCGGCGGCCCCCGCGGCCGCCCTCACCGAGGCCACCGTCGTCGGCAGCAGCTGCACGGAGGCAGTGTTAATAACTACCAGCAGGCACAGCTCCGCCGAGGCCGTCGCCGATCCGCGCGCCATCCGCCTCGCCGCCTCTATGCCGAGCGGCGTCGCCGCGTTCCCGAGCCCGAGCAGGTTTGCGGAGACGTTCCCGGTCAGCGCCTCGAGCGCCGCCGGGTCCCGCGAGGCGTCCGGGAAGAGCCGGCGCAGCACGGGCGCGAGCGCGCGCGCGAGCGCGGCCGAGGCCCCGGAGCGCTTGAGGACGTTCATCACGCCGCTCCAGAGGCAGATCAGCGTCCCCGCTGAAATTACAAATTCTGCCGCCTTAGGAGCCCCTTCCAGTGCGGAAGCCGCGAGGGCGGACGAATTTCCTCCCAATAGCGCAAAAATTAGGGATATTGTTACAGACATCGTCCATATTACCGACATATTTGTACATCCCTCCTAAGAATTCTACACATTCACTGACTGTTTTACTACAACAATTATATGATGTATGTGTTGACTTGATTACAAAAATAGTATATAATGTGAAGTGCCGTGCTGCAAGACATGGCAGAATTGGAGGGAATTTAATGAAATCAACCGGCATCGTTAGAAAGGTCGACGAGCTCGGCCGCATCGTGCTCCCCATAGAGCTCAGGAGGACCCTGGACATCGCTCAGAAGGACTCCATGGAGATCTACATAGAGGGGGACACCATTATCCTGAAGAAGTATCAGCCCGCTTGCATCTTCTGCGATAATGCCCGCGACATCGTCAACTTCCGCGGCAAGAACGTCTGCTCCGACTGCATCCGCATGCTCGAGGAGAAGATCTGACCATTCTCTTGGCAGGTAGCAATAGAGAAAAACAGGACGCCCCTAATTAAGACGTCCTGTTTTTTAGTCCCGCCCCGTGCATCCCTCCGCGCGAACAGGGGCGGGACGCTTTATGTCTTTATATGGGAAAAGCGCCCTCTCACGAGGGCGCTTTCAGCTTTGTCACATATGTTCCGGAGCGGAGACACCGAGGATGCCGAGGCAGGTCTCGAGGGCCGTGCGCGTGGCGTCCGCGAGGAGGAGGCGGGCGTTCAGCACGGCCTCGGCCTCGCCCTTTATGCGGCAGGCGTTGTAGAAGCGGTGGAAGCGCGCCGCGAGCTCCATGGCGTAGCGGTTTATGCGGCTGGGGTCGAGGGCCTCGGCGCTGTGCAGGAGCTCGTCGGGGAGGGAGGCGAGCTGCTTTATGAGCTCGCGCTCCTGGAGCGTCTCGAGCGCGGCGGGGTCTATGCCCTCCGCGGCGGGGACGGGGGAGCCGGCCTCGGCGAGGTTGCTTATGACGGAGCAGATGCGCGCGTGGGCGTACTGCACGTAGTAGACGGGGTTCTCGCTGTCCTCGCGCACGGCAAGTCCGAGGTCGAAGTCCATCTGCGTGTCGGGCCGGGAGTTGAAGAACCAGCGCGCGGCGTCGCGCGGGACCTCGTCGAGGAGGTCGGTGAGGCTTATCGCCTTGCCCGTGCGCTTGCTCATGCGCACGACCTCGCCGTCGCGCAGGAGCTTCACAAGCTGCATGAGGACAATGATGAGCCTGTGCTCGCCGTCGAGGCCCAGCGCGTCGAGCGCAGCCTTGAGCCGGGCGACGTGGCCGTGGTGGTCCGCGCCCCAGATGTTTATGGCGGTGTCGAAACCGCGGACGGCCAGCTTGTTGCGGTGGTATGCGATGTCAGCGGCAAAATAGGTGTAAAACCCGTTGGCGCGGCGCAGGACGTCGTCCTTGAGGTCGAGCTTTTCAATCTCCTTCTCGCTCTTGCCGGCGGCGAGGAGCTTTTCGGCGATTATCCTCGAGGTGGCCAGCCAGAGCGCGCCGTCCTTCTCGTAGGTATAGCCGAGGCGCGTCAGCTCCGCGGCCGTGTCGGCCACATAGCCGCTCTCGTGCAGGCTGCTCT
>DVKN01000011.1 GCA_018716005.1 Candidatus Scatomorpha stercoravium | reverse complement strand
CGCACCTCGCGGGCGGCGTCCGCCTCAATCTTGCGCGCGACGACCTCGTACCAGGAGCCGGTTGGCTGAGTCTTCTCATAGACGTCCTCATAATCGAGGCCCAGTATGTCCGCGAGCCCGCGGGCGATGGCCTCGGCGTCCTCGTTGTACAGCTCTATCTCCGCCGGGCTCAGGTATACCGTGTCCACCCCCGCGCTCACGGCCAGGGGGCGGCCGTTCCTGTCGGTTATCGTGCCCCTCGGCGCGGAGACGGTCGTCTCGCGCACCTGCTGGGCCTCGGCCCGGGCGGAGAGCTCGTCGTGGCGGACAATTTGCAGCCAGTAGAGCCGCGCCGCCAGCACTGCAAAGGCGGCAGCGCCGCACACCATGAGCAGAAACAGTGTGCGGCGCAGCATCATTGAATTGGGCGCGCCCTCGCTGGGCCGCCCTGCGGGCTTCTTCGCCATACGCGCCTCCGGGGAAGGGATTTGCCGGCCGGCCGAGCCGTCCCGGCAATATAAGCATACTACTTCCCGGGCGCGAAATATTCCGAATCCGGCCCCGCCCTCCCGGCGGGCACCATGCCGAGGACTTCCACGGCGTAGCGCTCTATCTCCTCGAGGCTGTAGAGGCTCTCGTACTCTATCGTGAGGCGCGCGTTCGCGTCGGCGAGCTCCGTTATCTCCTCCGCAAGGCTCCTCCCCTCGTCGGTGAGGGCCGTGAGCTCCGCGCGGGAGAGCAGCAGCGCCACCGAGAGCGCGGCCGAAACCAGCAGCGCGGCGCAGGCCGCCGCGTTCACCACCCTCGCGCGCGGCCGCCTGAGGGCCGGGCGCGACTTTGCCGCCGGCGCGGCGCTCGCGTACCTCATACGCGCTCGGCCACGCGCAGCTTCGCGCTGCGGGCGCGGGGATTGGCCTCGAGCTCCTCCTCGGACGCGGTTATGGGCTTGCGGGTGACGCTCCTGAGCGTCTTCACGAAGCCGCAGGTGCAGACCGGGGCCTCGCGCGGGCATTTGCAGCCGTCCTCGCGGTCGTGTATCGCGTTCTTCACTATCCTGTCCTCCAGCGAGTGGAAGCTTATCACGCAGAGCCTGCCGCCCGGCTTCAGCCGGTCAGGCGCGGTATCCATCATGGCGTGTACGGCGTTGAGCTCGTCGTTCACGGCGATGCGTATGGCCTGGAAGCTGCGCTTCGCCGGATGCTGCTTCTCGCGCAGCGCGGCGGGAGGCATGGCGCTCTTTATGACCTCGACGAGCTCGAGCGTCGTCTTTATCTCGCGCTGCTCCCTCGTCTCGGCTATGCGCGCGGCTATGCGCGCGGCGTGTCGCTCCTCACCGTAGTCGCGGAGTATGCGCTCTATCTTCTCGCGCGGCCAGCGGTTCACGATGAACCAGGCGTCCATGTTGTCGCTCGAGTCCATGCGCATATCGAGCGGGGCGTCCGACATATAGGAAAAGCCGCGCTCCGTCTCGTCGAGCTGCGGCGAGCTCACGCCGAGGTCGAAGAGCATCCCGTCCACGGCGGCGAGCCCCTGCTCGTCGAGTATCGCGCCGAGGTCGCGGAAATTCCCGTGGACGATGCTGAGCCTGCCGGCCCAGGGCGCGAGACGCCTCCCGGCGCGCTCCACGGCCTCCGCGTCACGGTCTATGGCTATGAGCCGGCCGGTCGTGAGGCGCTTTAGAATCTCCTCGGAGTGCCCGCCCATGCCGAGCGTGCCGTCGACGTAGACGCCGTCCGGCTTTATATTCAGATACTCAATGCACTCGTTGAGGAGCACCGGTATATGTCCGCTCATCAGAAATTAAGCTCCTTCATAATGGCCGCCAGATACTCCGGCGTCGTCTCCTCCGCGTGTACGGGCTTCCAGGTGTCGCTGTCCCAGAGCTCCGCGTGGTCGTCGCAGCCGACGACGGTGACGTTCTTCGTGAGCCCGGCGAACTCCCTGAGCGCCATGGGCAGCAGCGCCCTCCCCTGCGCGTCGAGCTCGCACTTGGCGGCGCAGGCGAAGAAGGGCCGCAGCTTCCTGCGGTCCACGTAGGGCATGGAACGGGCCTTGTCGACAAAACTCTGCCAGCTCTCGGCGCTGTAGGCCCAGAGGCAGCGCTCCGCCGAAACGGTGAGGTAAAAGGTCTCGCCCAGCTCGTCGCGCAGCCGCGCGGGTATGAAAAGGCGGCCCTTCGCGTCGAGTGTGTGCTGGTATTCGCCTGTCATGCGGCCGCCCCCCTTCCTGAATTTGCAAAGAGGCGCACGCCGCCCGCTCCACTTGGGAGAGGGTCCTCCACACTTTCCACCACTTTGCCCCACCGAGGTGCTTATATTATATTTAGGAGCAGGGAAAAATGCAAGCTGTTTTTTATGTAAATCTCCGCCCAATTTCGACCTGGTGTCCGCCCGGCGCGGACATTTCCCGCCCGCGGCACTAAATAAGCCGTCCTTTGCGGGCGGCCGACGCGGTTTCTGTCAACATCTAGGGACGTAAAAAAGACTCGCCTTACAGGCGAGCCTTTTTGTGCTAACTGACGATTTTTTACTCTTCCTCATCCGCGGGAGCGGCGGGCTCCGCGGCGGTTTTGGCGCTTTCGGCCGCGCGGAGATCCTCGCTCACCCCGCCGAGGGAGCGGAAGCGGGCGCGGGAGGAAGCCAGCTCGTCATAGGCGGCGTTGGCGCTCTCCTCGGCGCGGCGGAGGGCGTCGTCGATGAACTCCATGGCCGCGCGGCGGAGGGCGGCGGCCTTGCTCTCGGCGTTCGCCTCTATCTCGCGGGCCCTCTCGCGGGCAATCCTGACGACCTCCTGCGAGTCTATCATCATCTGCGCCTTCTCCTCGGCGGCGCGGCGGACGCTGTCGGCCTCGCGCTTGGCGTTGCCGATGAACTCGTCGCGCGCGGCGACGAGGCGCTTGGCCTCGCTCAGCTCCGCGGGGAAGCGGGACTTTATGTCCTCTATCATGCCGAGCACCTTCTCGCGCTCGACTATGCACTTGCCGTTGCCCAGGGGCACGCCGTAGGCCTCGCTGACCATGGTGTACAGCGTGTCGATGAGCTCCATGACCTCGTTATCCATTCTTCTTACCTCCCTGCGCCTTTGCCAGGACCTCGTCTATTATCTCGCGGGGGACGAAATCCGAGAGATCTGCCCCGTACCCGGCCAGCTCCCGCACCACGCTGGAGCTGAGGAAGGTGTACTTCTCGCTCGAGGTCAGGAACATGGTCTCCAGGCCGGGGTTTATGGTCTTGTTTATCTGAGCCATCTGGAACTCGTTCTCGAAGTCCGTGCCGGCCCTGAGGCCCTTCACAATCACGGCCTCGCCGTAGCGTTTGGCGTATTCGGCGAGCAGCCCGTCGTAGGTCTCGACGCTCACGTTCGGGAAGGGCGAGACGATGCGCTTAATCATGTCGACGCGCTCGTCTATGGTGAACATGGGCGAGCGCTTGTTCGCGTTCACCATGACCAGCACGACTACGCGCTCGAAGATGCGGGAAGTGCGGCGCACGATATTGAGGTGGCCAAGCGTCATCGGGTCGAAGCTGCCGGGGCAGATAGCAATACTCATAGCTCAGTTATCCTTTTTGTAGACTGTGAGGCGGACCTTCCCGTAGCTGCGCTCGAGGGCGCGGCGGTAGGGCGCGGCCAGCTCCGGCAGGATTTTCTCCTTCCTGCTTTCGCATACGATTATACCACCGTCGTTCAAAATGTCAACATTACGTATCACTTCCAGCGCATTTTCGAGCAAATTCGAGTCGTATGGCGGGTCGAGCAGTATGAGGTCGAACTTCCCCGCGCGGGAGAGGAAGGCGATGGAATCCGTCTGCTCCACCCTCGCGCTCATATTGCAGCGCTCGAGGTTCGCGCGCACGAGCTTCACGCTCCTCGCGCTCTCGTCGACGAAGACGCACTCCCTCGCGCCGCGGGAGAGGCACTCTATCCCGAGCTGGCCCGTCCCGGCGAAGAGGTCGAGCACGCGCCTGCCCTCTATGTCGAACTGGATGATGTTGAACATGGCCTCCTTGACCATATCCGTCGTCGGCCGCACGGCCATGCCCTGCGGCTCGAGCAGCCTGCGGCCGCGGGCCGCGCCGGTTATGACTCTCACTTGACCTCCTCCTCGCTGTGGAAGTAATCGTACACCGCGCGCGCGGCGTTCCTGGGTATGACTTCGGCGAGCTGCTCCGCCGTCGCGGCCTTTATGGCCCTGACGGTGCCGAAGGCGCGCAGCAGCTCCGCGCGCCGCTTCTCCCCCACGCCGGGGATGGCGTCGAGGGTGGAATGGAGCTTCGCACTCCTGAGCGAGCGCTGGTACTCTATGGCGCAGCGGTGCGTCTCCTCCTGTATCGTGCCGATGAAGGCGAAGACGGCGGGGCTTCCCGATATGCCTATCTCGCGCCCGTCGGGCGTCTCGAGCGCCCTCGTGCGGTGGCGGTCGTCCTTGACCATGCCGAAGGCGGGGATGCCGAGCCCCAGCTCGCGCAGCACGCCCTCCGCCGCCGAGGCGTGGGCCGCGCCGCCGTCTATGAGCAGCAGGTCCGGGAGCTCCGTGAACTTCTCGTCCCCGTCCTCGGCGCGCTTGAAGCGCCTGTAGACGGCCTGGCGCATGCTCTCGTAGTCGTCCGGGGCGTCCAGGCCGCGAATCTTGAACTTGCGGTAGCCGCGCTTGAGGGGCTTCGCATGGACGAAGACCGTCATCGCCGCGACTATCCCCTCGCTGCCGAGGTTGGATATGTCGAAGGCCTCTATCCGCTCGGGCGTTGATGGGAGCGAGAGCGTCTTCTGGAGCCATTCGAGCGTCTTGAGCTGCTTCTGCTGCGCGGTGGCGGCGCGCTCGGACTCCTCGCGCGCGTTCGTCATTGCGGTGTCCAGCAGCGCCTTTTTGTCGCCCCGGCGCGGTATCTCGACGCGCACGCGCCGGCCGGCGTCGCGGGTGAAGAGCTCCGACAGGGCCTCGAGGTCCTCCCCCTCCACGCACTCGGGCAGGAGGATAAACCGCGGCCAGGCGCCGCGCGCGGAGTAATACTGCCGCACGAGCGCGCTCACGGCCTCGCCGTCACCCTCGAGGGGCTCGTCCATGAGCTCGAAGTCCTTGGCGGCCAGGTTGCCGGAGAGGTAGTGCAGCACGGTAAAGCAGCTCTTCGCGCCGCGGAAGAAGCCCACGGCGTCCGTGTCCGCGTATACGGCTGCTATGACCTTCTGGCGGCTGCCGAGCCCCTCCAGGGCGCGGATGCGGTCGCGCAGGGAGGCCGCGAGCTCGAACCTGAGCTCCTCGGCCGCGGACTCCATCTCCCGCGTGAGGGACTCCGTGAGCTCCTTCGTGCGGCCCGTGAGCACGAGCTCCGCCTCGGAGATGGCCGCGCGGTATTCCTCCCCGCCGGGCCCGCCCTCGCGGCACCAGCCGGCGCAGGCGCCCATGTGGTAGTTGAGGCAGGGCCGCTCCTTCCCTATGTCCCGCGGGAAGCGCCGCGAGCAGGTGGGCAGGCGCAGCGCCTTGCAGACCGTGTCTATTATGTCCTTCGTCTGCCCCCTCGCGCCGAAGGGGCCGAAGTATTTCGCCCCATCCTTCGCCGTCCGGTTCACGAGCGAGAAGCGCGGGTACTCGCTCGCGGAGTCGAGGCGGATGAAGGGATAGCCCTTGTCGTCCTTCAGAAGGATGTTGTAGTGGGGCTTATAGCGCTTTATGAGCGAGTTCTCGAGCACCAGGGCCTCGAACTCGCTGTTCACGACAATGACGTCGAAGCTGTCGACCTTCGCGGCCATGGCCGCCACCTTGGGCAGGTGCTCGCCGCGGAAATAGCTCGTCACGCGGTTCTTGAGCGCCTTCGCCTTGCCGACGTATATCACCTCGCCGCGCGAGTCCTTCATTATGTAAACCCCCGGCAGCAGGGGCAGCCGGTTGGCCTTGTCGCGCAGCTCTTCGAGATTCATGCTTTACTCTTCCTTTCGCGCAGGTCGCCGTGTACGCACCAGGCCGTTATCGTGGCGACCACTATGACGCCGCCTGCGAGCGCCCACACGCCCGGGGCCTCGCCGTCGAATATGAAGACCCACACGGGGTTCAAAAGCGGCTCCACGGCCCCCAGGAGCGAGCAGGCGAGCGGCGGGCAGGAGCCAGAGGCCCGGCCCAGCAGCACGTAGGGTATGCCGAGCTGCACGACGCCGAGCACGAGCATGCAGGCCGACGCCGGGGCGGACGGCTCCGGCGGCTCGGTGATGATGAAGGGCACGCTCACGAGGAAGGTGAGCGCGTGGGCCATGAGTATGGCGCTCATCCTCTCGCTCTCGCTCGCGCCCTCGAGGCTCATGTAATAGCAGGCGAAGGTCATGCCGGCGGCGATGGCGACGCAGTTGCCGAGGATGTGCCCCGGCGTGAGCTGGTCGAAGAAGAAGAGCGAGATGCCCAGCATCGTGAACGCGACGGCCAGGATGTCCGCGCGCGAGAAGCGCTTCCCGAGGAAGAGCGCCGAGAACACGACTATGAACATGGGCGCGGTGAATTGCAGCACGATGGCGTTCGCCGCCGTCGTGAGCTTGTTCGCGGCGACGAAGCAGGTGAGCGTGCATCCCAGCGCCGCCGCGCCGGAAACGCTCCGCTTGTCGGCCGTGAAGCCTATGCGCCTTATCCGCATATAGGCGAGCATGACCGCCCCCGCGATGAGGCTGCGCACGCCCGCTATGACTATGGAATTCCACGGCACGAGCTTTATGAATATGCCCGCGATGCTCCAGAGCGCCGCGCAAAGCAGCATCTCGAGTATGGCCCTGTTCCTGCTCAAGGTATGTCAGTCCTCCGGAAAAATGCAAAAGCGGGAGCGTGAAAACACGCCCCCGCTGCTACTTTGTCGCGCGGATTACTCGGAGAAGTCGGAGTCGATCAGTGCGGAGAGCGTGGCAATGGCCTCGTTCTCGTCGACGCCGTCGGCTACGATGTTCACGGCGGTGCCCTTGACTATGCCGAGGGACAGCACGCCGAGGAGGCTCTTGGCGTTCACGCGCCTGTCGTCCTTCTCAATCCAGATACTGCTCTTGAACTCATTGGCCTTCTGAATAAAGAAGGTGGCGGGCCGGGCGTGAAGGCCGACCTGGTTGTTTATTGTAACCTCTTTGGATATCACAAAAGACACTCCTTCCACAACCCCAAAGCCTGCGGATTCAGGCTTTTAGCATAATAACTTTATCAAATCCGGGCCTAAACGTCAACGGGGTTTTCCCCGATTTGTCCTTTTACACAATATGTGGGGAAACTTTCGCCGATTTTTATTTCAGTTCCACTACTGTGACGCCGCTCTCGCCCTCGCCGTAACGGCCCAGGCGGTAGCTCTTTACATACTTGCTGCGCTTGAGCGCCTGCTGCACGGCGGCGCGCAGGGCGCCGGTGCCCTTGCCGTGGATTATCGTGACGGTCTTGAGCTTGCCCATGACGGCGCTGTCGAGGTAGCGGTCGAGCATGGGCATGGCCTCGAGCGTGTCGCAGCCGCGCAGGTCGAGCTCCGCGGGGACGGCCGCGCGGATGGCGGCGCCGGAGGGCGAGGGCGCGGCGGCTTTTTTCTTCGGCTTCGGCTTATCCACGACGCGCACCTCGTCCTGGCGGGCCGTGAGGTGCATCGCCCCGGCGCGCAGCGAGAGGCTGCCGTCGCGGTTCACGGCCTCGACCTCGGCCGTGACGCCCATGCTCAAAAGCTCCACCGTGTCGCCCGCAACGGCGGGTCGGCCCGGGCCGGGCCTCTCCTGCGGCATGGCGGGGCGCTCGGAATAGCTCTCCTCGGCCTCGTTGAGCTTCCTCCTGAGCTCGGCGCGGGCCTCGTTCGCGGCGCGGTGGTCCTCGGCCTCGTTCGCGGCGGAGCGCATCCGGTCTATCTCGGCGAAGGCGGCCTCGGCGGTCTCCCTCGCGGCGGCGATGATACGCTCGGCGTCGCGCCGGGCCTTGACCTCGGCCTTGTCGAGCCTCAGCTCGAGCTCCACGCGGAGCTTCGCGGATTCCTTGCGGTTCTCCTCGGCCTCGCGCAGCTTCCTCTCGGCCTCGGCCCGGTCGCGCTCGAGGGCCTGTCGGACCTCCTCGAGCTTCTCTATCGTGGCCTCGAAGCTCGCGCTCTCGACGCCGACGCGGCTCTTCGCGTCGGCGATTATCTCGCCCGGCACGCCCAGCCGCTCGCTTATCGCGAAGGCGTTGGACTTGCCTGGTATGCCGACGAGGAGGCGGTAGGTCGGCTTGAGCGTGGCGACGTCGAACTCGCAGGAGGCGTTCATGACGCCCTTCTCGGTCGTGGCGTAGACCTTGAGCTCGGCGTAGTGCGTCGTGGCGGCTATGACCGCGCCGCGCCGGCGCGCGTACTCGATAATGCTGATGGCCAGCGCCGCGCCCTCGGTGGGGTCGGTGCCCGCGCCCAGCTCGTCGAAGAGCACGAGCGTATTCTCACCGCACTCCTCCAGTATACGCACGTTGTTGGTCATGTGCGCGGAGAAGGTGGAGAGGTTCTGCTCTATGCTCTGCTCGTCGCCTATGTCGGCGAAAACGCCCGAGAAGACGGGCACGGCGCTGTCCGACGCCGCGGGGATGTGCAGCCCGCAGGCGGCCATGACGCACATGAGGCCAATGGTCTTGAGCGTGACGGTCTTGCCGCCGGTGTTGGGGCCGGTTATGACGAGCGTGTCGTAGTCCCCGCCGAGGGCGAGGTCTATGGGCACGGCCGTCTCCTTCGCGAGCAGCGGATGGCGCGCGCGGTGCAGGCGTATCTCGCGCTCGGATATCTCGGGCTCGCAGGCGTCGAGCGCATAGCTCAGCCGGGCCTTCGCGAAGATGAGGTCAAGCTTCACAAGGAGCTCGAAATCCAGGCTTATGCCCTCGGCGTGGCCGGCGCAGTCCGCGCTGAGCTCGGCGAGGATGCGCTCTACCTCGGCCTTTTCCCTCGCGCGCAGCTCGCGGAGCTCGTTATTGGCCTTTACGGCGGCCATGGGCTCTATGAAGAGCGTCGCGCCGGAGCCGGACACGTCGTGCACGAGGCCGGGGACGGAGTTCTTGTACTCGGCCTTCACCGGCACGACGTAGCGGTCTGAGCGGGTGGTGATTATGGGGTCCTGCAGGGCCTTCGCGTAGCTCGGCGAGGATATTATCTTCTGCAGCGCCTCGCGGACCCTGGCGCTCGCGGCGCGTATGAGGCGGCGGATGTCGGCGAGCTCGGCGCTCGCGGCGTCGGCGAGCTCGTCCTCCCCGGCGATGGACGAGGTTATCTTGTCCTCGAGGAAGCGGTTCGTCTGCAGGGACTGGAAGAGGTAGTCTATGGCGGTCTTCTCCGCGCCGCGCCCGTCGCCGGCGGCGTAGGATTTCGCGGCCCTCGCGGCGGCGAGCACCCCGGCGATGTCCAGGAGCTCGCGCGTATTGAGCACGCCGCCCATGTCCGCCCTCTGAAGGCTCGCGCGCACGTCCTTGAGCCCGGAAAAGCCCGGGCTGCCGCGCGTGACCATCATGCCGCGGGCGGCGCTCGTCTCTCCCAGGCGGCGCTTCACCTCGGCGGCGTCCGGGCTCGGCGTGAGCGCCCCCGCCCGGGCCTTGGCCTCGCCGGATACGGCCTCGCGCGCGAGCATTTCCAGCACGGCGGGCAGTTCCAGCGTGGCGCAGCTTCTCTCATATTGGTTCATCAGGTGTCTTTCCTCAGTTTCTTATAGTAATCAAGGCTGCCGAAGGCCCTGTCGAGCTCGTATAGGGCATAGGCCTCGGTGACGCCGCCCAGGGCGCGCAGCTCGGCCTCGGGCAGCCTGAAGGCGAAGACGCGGCGCGGGTCCGCGTCCAGGATATAGCGCATCGCGTCTATGACGGAGCGGTCCATCCTGAGCCCGCCGACGGCTCGGCATTCCGGGCAGAAGAGCTCGCCGTGCTCCGGGAACAGCCGCCCGCTCTCCGGCTCGCGCCTGCCGCAGCCGGCGCACTCGTCGAGCTGCGGCCTGTAGCCGGCGAGGCTCATGAGCCTCAGCTCGAAGGCGGCCTTCACCTGCGCGGGCGGGCAGAGCCTGTTGGAGAGCGCGTAGAGCGCGTTGAGGCCCAGCTGGAGTATCTCCGGCTCGGGCACGTTCTCGTTCGCCACGGCCTCCAGGAGCTCCGCTATGTAGCTCCCCAGGGCCAGCAGCTCTATATCCCCGCGCAGCGCGCGGAACTGCTCGAGGCTCTCCGCCTCGTTTATCGTCCACTTCCCGCGGCTGCCGAAGAAGGTGAAGTCCGAAAAGCTCAGGAGCTGGGACGCCGCGGCAATCTTGCTGCGCGTGCGCTGCACGCCCCTGGCCTTCGCGGATATCTTGCCGTCCGTCTCGGTCAGGATGGTGAGTATTTTGTCCGACTCTTTGTATTTAGCCTCGCGGAGCACCAGCCCGCGCGTGGTCAGATACATGAAACCGCCTCCCCACGGAGTTTAGCGCGCGCAGATACGGCGCACAGTAAAATTATACACCATGGAGGCGCTCAAGGCAAGCAAATTGTGAAGATTTTGACGCACCGCTCCCACAGCGGCGCGCCGGGAGCCTCATTCGTCCGTGAAGCCGAAGTTCCTCAGGAGGCTCATGGAGTCGCGCCAGTTCTCCTTGACCTTGACCCAGGTCTGCAAATAGACCTTCGTGTCGAGCAGCGTCTCCATATCCTTCCGCGCCATCTCGCCGATTTTCTTGAGCATCGCGCCGTTCTTGCCGATTATTATGCCCTTGTGGCTGGATTTCTCGCAGTATATCGTGGCATCGAGCTCGATGACGCCGTCCTCGCGCTCGCTGAAGCGGCTTATGACGACGGCCGTGCCGTGCGGCACCTCGCGCTCGAGGCACCAGAGCAGCTTCTCGCGGAGTATCTCAGCGCAGAGCTGCTTCTCGGGCTGGTCGGTGAAGACGTCGTCCGGGAAGAGGTGCGGCCCCTCCTCGGAGAACTTGTGCAGCTCGTCAAAAAGTACGTCGAGGCCCTCGCCGCGCTTCGCGCTCACCGGTACGATGGCGGCGAAGTCGTGCTCGGCGGCGTAGGCCGCGATGACGGCGAGG
>DVKN01000115.1 GCA_018716005.1 Candidatus Scatomorpha stercoravium | reverse complement strand
GACTACTGCGGCCGTCCGCTGCGCATGGAGATTGGCCGCATGGCCGAGCTCGCCAACGCCGCAGTGCTCACCCAGTACGGCGAGACCACCGTGCTCGTCGCCGTCACCGCCTCCCCGCGCCCCCGCGACGGTATCGATTACTTCCCGCTCAGCGTGGACTTCAACGAGAAGCTCTACGCCGTCGGCCGCATCCCCGGGAGCTTCATGCGCCGCGAGGGCCGTCCGAGCCTGCCCGCCGTCCTGGCGAGCCGCCTTATCGACCGCCCCATGCGCCCGCTCTTCCCGAGCGACCTTCGGAACGACGTCGCGATTCAGTGCGAGGTCATGAGCGTCGACCGCGACTGCTCCCCCGAGATAACCGCCATGATAGGCGCCAGCGCCGCCGTGGCGATTTCCGACATCCCCTGGAACGGCCCCATTGCCGGCATCAGCCTCGGCTGGGACGGCGAGCGCTACCTCTTCAACCCCACCAAGGCCGAGCGCGAGACTAACCGCATGACCGTCACCGTCGCCGCGACGCACAAGAAGGTCGTCATGATTGAGGCCGCCGCCGACCAGGTCCCCGAGGACGTCATGTACGAGGGCATCGTGCAGGCGCACGAGAAGCTCCAGCCCGTGCTCGACCTCATCGACAAGATGGTCGAGGAGATTGGCAAGCCCAAGTTCGAGTATGAGCACGCCGACTTCAACGAGGAGCTCTTCAACAAGATTGTCGGGGCCACCATGGACGAGGCCAAGGCCGCCATGGACACCGACGACAAGAACATCCGCGAGGAGCGCTGGAACAAGCTCATCGAGCGCTGGCACGAGCTCTTCCTCGACGAGTACCCTGACATGGACAAGTATCTCGACGAGATAACCTACAAGTTCCAGAAGAAGATAGTCAAGGCCTGGCTGCTCGCCGGCCACCGCGTCGACGGCCGCAGCATGGACGAGATACGGCCCCTGGCCGCCGAGGTCGGCGTCATTCCCCGCGTCCACGGCAGCGGCCTCTTCACCCGCGGCCAGACCCAGGTGCTCAGCATAGCCACGCTCAACACCCTCTCCATGAACCAGAAGCTCGACACTATCTGGGAAGAGGAAGAGAAGCGCTATATGCACCACTACAACTTCCCCGGCTACTCCACCGGCGAGGCCAAGCCCCAGCGCTCCACCGGCCGCCGCGAGTACGGCCACGGCGCCCTGGCCGAGAAGGCCCTCGAGCCCGTCATCCCCAGCGTTGAGGACTTCCCCTACGCTATCCGCGTGGTGAGCGAGGTGCTCTCCTCCAACGGCTCCACCTCCCAGGGCTCCATCTGCGGCAGCACCCTCGCCCTCATGGACGCCGGCGTACCCATAAAGGCCCCCGTCGCGGGCATCTCCTGCGGCCTCATCCAGGACGGCGACGAGTTCACCACCTTCATCGACATCCAGGGCGTCGAGGACTTCCACGGCGAGATGGACTTCAAGGTCGCCGGCACCAAGGACGGCATCACCGCCATTCAGATGGACCTCAAGAACGACGGCCTCACCCACGCTATCATCAAGGACGCCCTCACCAAGACCCGCGAGGCCCGCATCCAGATTCTCGACGAGATTATGCTCCCCTGCATCCGCGAGCCCAGGAAGGAACTCGCCAAGACCGCGCCCAAGATGATAAAGATGACCATTAACCCCGACAAGATTCGCGAGGTCATCGGCTCCGGCGGCAAGGTTATCCAGAAGATTTGCGCCGACACCGGCTGCAAGATAGACATCGAGGACTCCGGCAACATCTATATCGCCTCCGCCGATATCGAGGCCTGCCGCGCCGCGCGCCAGACGATAGAGAACATCGTCTTCGAGCCCGAGGTCGGCAAGCTCTACTATGGCCAGGTCGTGCGCATCATCCCGATAGGCGCCTTCGTCGAGCTCGCCCCCGGCAAGGACGGCATGATCCACATCAAGGACCTCGAGTTCAAGCGCACCGAGAAGGTTGAGGACGTGCTGAACATCGGCGACATGACCTGGGTCAAGGTGATGGAGATCGACGACCGCGGCCGCGTGAACCTCTCCCGCAAGGACGCCATCAAGGAGCGCGAGGCCATGGGCCTGCGCGACTGAAGCGCAAACGCAAAATAAGAGCGCCCCGGCTCTCAGCCGGGGCGCTTTTCCTTTAAACGGCGCGTCACTTCGTTATCAGTTCATAGGTGCGGCGGGCGACGCCCAGCTCCTCGTTCGCGGGCAGCACCAGCGCGCGCACGGCGCTGCGCACGGTGGATATCTGCCGCAGGCCCTCGATGGGGGCGGCGTTGGCTTCCCCGTCCAGCTCCAGGCCGAGGAAGGCGAGGGCGGAGCAGACCCGCCGGCGTATCTCGGCGCTGTTCTCACCGATGCCGCCGGTGAAAACGATGTTGTCCAGCCCGCCGAGCTCCGCGGCGAAGGCCCCGGCGTATTTGACGATCTGATCGACGAACATGTCCACCGCCAGGGCGGCGCGTTTGCTGCCCTCCTCCGCCGCGGCCATCACCAGCCGCAGGTCGCCGGAGACGCCGGAGACGCCGCGCAGCCCGCCGTTTTTCGCCAGGCCCTCGAGGATCTCGTCCATGCCCATCCCCTCGTGCAGGAGGTAGGGCACGACATAGGGGTCGAGGTCGCCCGTGCGGTCAGCGTGCATGACGCCTGTCTGCAGGGAAAAGCCAAAGCTGGTGTCCACGCTTTTGCCGTTTTCAATGGCGCAGAGCGAGCAGCTCCCGCCCAGGTGGCAGGACACCGTGCGCCCCGTGGAGCCGAAGGCCTCCGAGAGCGTCTCCGCCACATAGGAGTGCGAGGCCCCGTGGTAGCCCATGCGCCGTATGCCGTATTTCTCATACCACTCGTAGGGCACGGCGTACATCGTGCGCTCGGGCGGTATCGTGCGGTGGAAGGCCGTCTCGAACACGCCCACCAGCTTCGCGCCCGGCATCAGCTCGCGGAAGCGGCCGATGGCCTCCAGATAGGGCCCGTTGTGCGCCGGGGCCACGAAGAGATAGGCGCGCATGGCCTCCAGCACCTCGTCCGTCAGCTCGTGTACGCCGTAAAAGCCCTTGGCCAGCACGGTCTTGAAGCCCACGGCGGCGATCTCGTCCACGCTCTGCGCCGCGCCGTTCTCCGAGCAGAGGTCCGTAAGGAAAAGGCGTATGCCCTCCGTATACGTGGGCACATGGCAGCCCGTGGCGCGTTCGCTGTGCCCCGTGAGGCAGTTTTTGTATGTATAGATGGCGTCGTCCCCGCCCACGCGCTCGATGCGCGCGTCGCAGAGCACGCGCTCGGCGGGCATCTCGAAGAGTTTGAACTTCAGCGAGGTGCTGCCGACATTGCTGACCAGAAGTTTCATGAGCCTGCCTCCTCATCCACAAATACATATCCCGGGTCCTCGGACGGCTCCACCGGCTGCGTTGCCTCCACGTCCCACGCGTCCCCGGGGCTCTCCGCCGCGGGATCCGTGCTTTCGGCGGGCGGTGCGCTCTCCGCGGTATCGCCGTCCCCGCCGGGCGAGGCGCTGGCGTCCGGATCGCCGCCGTCGGGCGGCACGCTCTCCGTGGGCTCGGGGCTGGGCGAGGGCGAAGGGGAGGGCCTCAGGTCGATGAAGGAGCCCTCCCCGCCCGCCACATAGCCCGCCGTGGCGTAAAAGCCCGAGGACGAGTGCGAGAGCAGGTTGACGTTGGAAGCCGTCACCGGCGTGTCGTAGGGGTTGAGATAGCTGTTTATCATCTCCAGCCAGTCGTTGACGTAGACGGAGACGTAGGACACGCCGCGGATGCTGTCCGCGTAGTTGCCGGGCATGGTGTAGAAGTGGATGTCCTCGCTGCTGCACATGAGGAACTGCCTGGCGAAGAAGGCCAGGTTCTCCGCCGTCATGTTCGTCTCCACATACTCGTTGAAGATGTCGATGAACTCGCCCAGGCGGGGGATGCTGCCCAGGCTGAGGAACTGGCTGGCGACGCTCATCAGGAAGTCCTGCTGCGTGCCGATGCGGCCGATGTCCGCCGAGGCGTAGCCGGAGCGGAAGCGCATCACGCCGATGGCCTGCTCGCCCGTCAGGTGCTGCATCCCGGCGTCCAGGTCGATGACGAGGTCCTGCGTGGGGTCGTAGTAGTGCATATCGACCGGCACGTCGTAGTCCACGCCGCCGACGGCGTTCACCAGCTCGACGAAGGCCTGCAGGTCCACCACGGCGTAGACGTCCACGTCGAAACCGATCATGTCCTTGATGCCGGCGAGCAGGCGCGTGACGCCGCCCTCGCCGCTGTTGACGCCGCGCAGGTAGAGCTCGTTGATCTTCTTCGTGCTGCCGGTGATGTTCATCAGCGTGTCGCGGGGGATGCTGACGACGTTGATCTCATGCGTCTCCACATCGAAGCGGCCCACCATGATGGTGTCCGTGTGATAGGCCACCTTGTCCAGGCCGACGACAAGGAAGGTGTACATGTTCTCGTTGAGGCTGGCGGGCGCGCCGGCGTTGGGGTCCTCCGTGGGCTCGGGCGTGGCGCTGGGCGCGGCCGTGGCCGCGGGCTTTTCCGTGGCGGGGGGCAGGGTGTTGAGGCCCGTCGTGGGCCGCTCGGGCGGCTTTTCCCAGAGCATGTACCAGGCCGCCACAGCGCAGGCGAGCGCCAGCACGCAGCAGACGATGACGGTGGCCATCCTGGCCGCGCGGCCCATACGCCGGCGGGCGGTCTTTTGCTTTTTCGGGGCAGTTTTCTCCCGGGACGGCTTTTTCGCCGCGTGCGCGCCGGAGTCGTTGCCGTTTATCTTCATCGGAAGCCTCTCTCTTTGTAATGTTATCGCGCCCGTGAGGGCGACTATAGTATAGACGCTTTGCCGGGGGGAAAAGTTAACGCAAAGCAAATTTTTTCGTGTATTTCTTGACAGCGCCGCCCGCCGGTGCTTAAATACCACCTGGATGAAACCAAAGTTACGCTCCGTGAAAGGGGAGGGCCATGGACAGCGAAAAAGAAAAGCGCCCGGCAAAGGAGCGCAGCGCCAAACAGGCGAAGGAGCCCCGTCCGGCCAGAGAGCCGAAGGAGCAGCGCGAAAAAAAGGAACAGCGCCGCCGCGAGCGGCCCATCGAGGCCAGCGAGGTGTTCGTGGCCGCGGAGGAAAGCGCCAACGACGTTTTCCGCAAGCGCCTCACCTACCTGATGAACGGCAACAACCCCCAGGGCAAGGCCGTGAACATCCAGGAGCTGGCGGACGCCGTGGGCGTCTCGCGCCCGGCGATACGGAAGTACCTCAAACCAAAGGGCGCGCCCACCACGCCCTCCGCGGCCACCGTCTGCGCCATCGCGCGCTTTTTCGGCACCACACCGGATTTCCTGCTGGGCTTCGACACGCCGGACACGGAGGCCGCGCGCAAAGCGCTGGAGAGCGACTACTATAACGCCCTCGGCCTCAACCAGCGCACCATAGACCTGCTGCGCGCGCTGCGCGAGCGGCAGGCGGACGAGCGCCGCGGCGCGGCGGCGGCAGCGCTCATGAGCATGCTCGATAAGCAGGCTGCCGCCTTCGCGGAGGACGCCCTGCGGCTGCTGGACGGTCAGTCCTGAACGCTCACGGCCCCCTCGCCCAGCGCCGCGCGCAGCGCAGCGAGCGCGGAACCCATCGCCCGGCGGTCCTCGGAGTAGACGTCCGCCAGCTCGCCCTGCGCGCCGCTCAGCACCAGATGCAGCTGCTCGAGCTCCATGCGCCCGCAGCAGCACTTGGTGCGGCAGGACTGCGCGCGCAGCTCGGCGGACGCGATGTCCGCCAGCGGCACGGCGCGCTGCTTCAGGCCCTTGCGGTAATAGACGGCGAGGCGCCCCACGCGCAGCGGCCCGGCCTTCTCCGCCGCTTCAAAGTCGGCGCACAGGGCGGCGTCGCGCAGTTCATCGCCGGCGGGGGCGTACAGTTTGACGGACATAAGCGTCGCTCCTTTTAATAATAAGAATCATTACTGATATTATAACAGCTCCCCGCGCATTTTGCAAGCACATATCTTCCCCGCGCGGGAAATTTGGAGGCAAAGACCCCGTGAAAAAGCTCATCGGCGCTTTTTTTGACAAGCGCTTCCTCAAATTCTGCCTGGTGGGCGTGGCCAACACGCTCATTGGCTCCGCCGTCATGTTCGGCCTCTACAACCTGGCCCACTGCTCGTACTGGTTCTCCAGCGCCATGAACTACGTCGTCGGCAGCGTGGTCAGCTATTTCCTCAACAAATACTTCACCTTCCGCTCCGCCGAGCGCGGCTGGCGGGAGATACTGCGCTTCGCGCTCAACATCGCCGTCTGCTACGTGGTGGCCTACAGCGCCGCGCAGCCCTTCGTGGCCTGGCTGCTGAAGGGCGCCTCGGTCACCCTGCGCGACAACGTGGCCATGCTGGCCGGCATGGTGATCTTCACCGGCCTCAATTACCTGGGGCAGCGCTTTTTCGCCTTCCGCGGCGGCCAGAACGGGAAAAGCTGAGCCCGCGGGCCAAAAAAGGCCGCAAAACCGGGCGTTTTTACAAAAAAAGCCCTTGCGCATCGCGCGCCCATTTGCTATAATACTTGGGCATTACGCACGGATAGGGCGATCCCCGGCCCCGTGGCCGCAAGGCTGGGCCGTGGGGAGAAGACCCCGCCCGGAGGTAATAACGAACTAAAGGAGGAAAAACAACAATGGCAGTCGTATCTATGAAGCAGCTGCTGGAGGCCGGCGTACACTTCGGCCACCAGACCCGCAGGTGGAACCCGAAAATGGCGGAGTACATCTACTGCGAGCGCAACGGCATCTACATCATCGACCTGCAGAAGACCGTGCGCAAGATCGACGACGCCTACATGTTCGTCCGCGACGTGGCCATGGAAGGCAAGTCCATCCTCTTCGTCGGCACCAAGAAGCAGGCGCAGGAGTCCATCGAGGCCGAGGCCAAGCGCTGCGGCATGTT
>DVKN01000114.1 GCA_018716005.1 Candidatus Scatomorpha stercoravium | reverse complement strand
GCGAGCATGACGCCGGTTATAATGGCGGGGAGGGTGTAGCCGAGAATGATGAATACCGCTGTCGCGAGGCCGAGCAGGAGCATATCCACGCCGCAGACGAGATAGCCCGCGCGGTATTTTATCTGCACGTTGCGCTCGTCCTCGACCTCAATCTCGAAGCTCTCGTCCTTTTTCACCTGCTTCGCGTACCAGAGCTCCGCATGGCTCACGCCGAAGACCGCGCCCATTACGCAGGCGAGGCCCACGTCGGCGCTCTTGGGGAAATCCGCAAAGGCTATGAGCAGCAGCATCGCCGCGCAGAATACATAGCCGAGATACCAGAGCTTAGTCCTGTTCTTCTTCATAGATAAAGACCTCCTCAATGCTGAGACCAAAGTAGCGCGCTATCTTGAACGCCAGCGTTATCGACGGGTTGTAGCGCCCGTTCTCCAGCGAGCCTATCGTCTGCCGCGACACGCGCAGGGCCCGCGCCAGCTCCTCCTGATTCATGCCGCGCTCCCGGCGCAGCTCCTCCAGCCGGTTCTTCATAATATCACCTCACGATGGAAAGCTCGCTTTCCATAGCCAATATACCACGGCCCCGCCGGAATGTCAAGCACGCTTTCCATCGCGGCATGAAAAAACGCCGCCCATCATGGGGCGGCGCGGCTTATCCGGAGCTCTCGCGGACGGCGTCCAGTATCCCGTCCCAGGGCAGGTCCGCGGGGAGGGGCGCAATTTCCAGCGCGGCTGTCACGGCGTCCATGACGGCCTCGCGGGCCGCGGCGAGCCGCGCCTCGCGTTCGGCGGCGGCCTCGGCCTCCGCGCGCTCGCGCTCCGCGGCGAGCCGGGCCTCGGCCTCGGCCTCGTTCCACGCGGCGAAGGCGTCGCAGAGCTCGCCCATGGCGTCGACGGCGGCGTAGCTCCCGCGCGTGAGTATCACAATGAGGAAGGGGTGCTCGCCGTATACTATGCCCGCGACCGCGACGTGCAGCACGCCGTCGTAGCGCTCGTAGCCGTACTTCTGCGCTATCGGCGCGTCGAGCGAGCCGCCCTTGAGGTACTGGCCCGGCTGCGCGGCGAGCAGGTGGTCTATCGCCCCGGCAAACTCGTCGGAGTGGGTGTAGAGATAGTCGAGGATGTTCAGCACCATGCGCGCGGTGAAGGCGTTCTCATTATAATAGTCCGGCCTGAGCTCGCTCTCAACATAGCCTGTGTAGGGGAGGATGAGGCGCTTATACTGCGCGTAGCCGCCGAGATAGTCGAGCATGGCCTGGCTTATCGGGTTATCCGAGTGCTCCAGGCTCTCGCGGTGGCAGACGGAGAGCCTTATGCCGCCAATGAGCTCGTCCGGCGAGAGAGCGCCGGAGTTTTCGAGCTCGTAGAAGTACATATTGAGCGGCAGCTTGTACACGCTCGCGGCCTTGAAATAGGCCTCCTCATTATAATACCAGTCACCGCCGCCGTCGAGGCTGCGGAAGGCGACGGCAAAGCCGCCCTCGCCGAGGCCTGCGCCCTCCATTATTTCGGGCACGAACTCCTCCGGCCCCGGCGGAGAGGAAACCTCCCCGTCCGCGAGGACGGGGAGGACGAATACGAGCGCCGCGAGCAGCGCTGCGAGGGCGCGTCTCACTTCTCCTGATACACCATGTCGGCGCAGATGTCGGAGAGCTTCTGCGCGCCGCACATGGTCATGGTGTCGGCGAGCTCGGCCTTGTACTTCTCAAAGAGCAGCTTTGCGCCCTCGGCCTCGCCGCCGTAGACGGCCGGGACGAAGGGGCGGCCTATGAGCACCGCGTCCGCGCCCAGGGCGAGGGCCTTGAAGACGTCCACGCCGGAGCGGATGCCGCCGTCGACCATGATGACGCACTGCCCCTTGACGGCCTTCGCAATCTCGGGCAGGACGTCGGCGGTGGCGCGGGTCTGGCCCAGCACGCGGCCGCCGTGGTTGGAGACGACTATGCCCTTCGCGCCGGCCTCGACGGCCTTCTCCGCGCCGCGCACGGTCATTATGCCCTTGATGATGAAGGGCATCCTGGCGTAGGAGATTATCTCGCGCAGCTCGGCGACGGTCTTGCTGCCCGCGTTGGGGTTCATGGCCTTGAGGAAGGGGAGGCCCGCGCCGTCGATGTCCATGGCGGCGGCGAAGATATTGTTCTCGTTGAGGATGTCGAGCTTTTCCATCACGGCCTCGACGTTCCAGGGCTTAATGGTGGGCACGCCCACGCCGCCGACCTTGTTCATCGCGGCCACGGAGCGCTTCATAATCTCGGGATCGACGCCGTCGCCGGTGAAGCTCATGGAGCCGTTGGCGACCGCCGTGGGGATAAGGATGTCGTTATAGGCGAAGTCGTCGTAGGCGTCGGAGTAGTGCATGGGCAGGGCACCTATCGGGGCAGTGAAGACGGGCAGGCCGAACTCGCGGCCGAAGAGGCTGAGTTCGGTGGTGGGCACGTCGTGGTCGCATATCGTGTCCATGTTGACGAAGACGCGCTGCCAGGCGTCATAGTTGCGCGCCGCGCCGTTGCCCGGGTTCTTGGAGCCGGGGCCGGGCATGGCGTTGGCGCAGGCCTTGCCGTTGCAGACCGGACACGCCTTGCAGTAGGGCCCAATGTTGGTGCGGGCTTTCTCGAGGACTTCGTTGTAGGTCATGATTTATTACCTCCCGGTAAATTTATTGTCGGTAATGATTTTGCGGCCGTAATCAGCCGCCGCCGAAGCGTGCCGCGGCCTCGGCTTTCGACAGCCTTAAGCCCCCTCTTGGAGGGGGCTGTCAGCGAAGCTGACTGGGGGAGCCTGACCGCCGGGCGGTCAGCTGGCTGCCTAGGGCAGCCAGGACTACTCCAAAGCGCTTCCCGGACCGTTTTC
>DVKN01000113.1 GCA_018716005.1 Candidatus Scatomorpha stercoravium | reverse complement strand
CCGAAATAGATAGCGATTTGAAAGCTTCTGATATAGTGCGTATTGATGTTTCACGCTATTCCAATATGCGTGACATCAATGGTGAAATAATGCGTCAGATCACAGACGCGCTGTACGAGCAGATCGTCGAGTAGAAGTAATAAATCAGCCGAGTAGCTAACTACTAGCCGGCTGATCGTTGATATTGTTATTCGTCCATGACCTCAAGCATCATTCTGGCACCCAGCTTAAAGCTATTTTGGAACAGCAGGCACTCTGCCATGGTCTGATACTCACGAACGGCGTCCGTATATCGAGAGAACAGTTCTTTCTGTTCATCCGTCATGGTTGCCTGAAGCTTTTCTTCATTTCGGGTAATCAGGTGAAGCACTTCCTTGTATTCCTTGCAGGCGTTTGTGTCGTATTCGGTCGGTTCAATGTTGCCATACCAAAATTCTTCAAGAAGTCTCATACGGCATCCTCTCCATAGATCAGCTCTTGGAGGATGATTTCCTCTGCCCGGTTTCGGATGTTATTCATAGCTCCCACCCATGCCATCTGATCCTGCGCTTTCAGCTGCTCATTGATACCCTCCTTCTCTGCCAGCTGTGTTATGAGCAGATGGAGTTTGTTTCGTGCCTGGGTATCAATATCAGCCAGATAGCTGTGCAATCTTCCGCTGAGAATGAGATTAGAATAGAGCATAGGTCGATGCTCTTTCAGGTATTGCTGGTGCTTTCTGCCCCACATGCCAATAGAAGATGTTCCCGCTTCATCCAGCACTAAGCAGGGGATATAGTAGTTGCCCTGGAGTGCATACCAAAGGCCGTTGCTTTGATCGAAAATGTATTTTTCCATTATGCTGTCCTCCGTGTGTGAATTTAATTTTGAGGTGAAGACAAGAACAGCAGCCAGGTTTCTTCCCTTACTGTTGTCCTGCGTCGCCCTGGGCAGCGATACGCAAGGCACACATAAGGAGCAAAAACTGCTTTTCGTGCGTCATGCACGAGGATAAAAATTAGAATCTGATGTGCGGAAAACCGCAGTATTAAGCCAAAAATCAGGTGGAAAGCGAAGAAATCACCGGGTGTTTGGCAGGGTCAGCACCAGACCCTTGAAGTTCAGCAAGCGCTAAACGCTTACCGGAACACGTCAAAAGCAGCGAAAGCAATGGCTTTCGCTGCTTTTTTATGCCCGGCGGGGGATTATCGGAGCTCTTCGCGGAGGGCGGAGATGGCGCGGCGCTCTATGCGGGATACCTGCACCTGGGAGACGCCGAGGACGCGGGCGGCGGCGTCCTGGGTCATGTCGTGGTAATAGCGCAGGGCTATGACCTTGCGTTCGCGCTCGGGGAGCTTCGAGACGGCCTCGCGCAGGGAGATGCGCTCTATTATGCGCTCCGTCTCGTCCCCGCCGCCGAGCACCTGCTCCAATGTGAAGCCGTCCTCGCCGCTCTCGCGCTGCAAGCTCTCGGCCGGGGCGGCGGCGGTCTCGGCGGCGGCTATGTCCTCCGGGGTCAGGCCGGTCTCTGCGGCGAGCTCGCTCAGATACGGCTCGCGGCCCAGGCGCTGCTCGAGGGCCGTGCGGGCGCTGCGGACGGCGGCGGCGCGCTCCTTGAGCGTGCGCGAGACCTTTACCGCCCCGTCGTCGCGCAGGAAGCGGCGTATTTCGCCGGATATCTTCGGCACCGCGTAGGTCGAAAACTGCGTCCCGTAGCCCTCGTCATAGCCCGCGATGGCCTTCAGAAAGCCCACGCAGCCGAGCTGGTAGAGATCCTCCGCGTCCGCTCCCCTGCCGAAAAAGCGCCGCGCCACGCTCCAAATGAGCCCGGAGTTCTCGCGCACCAGCCGCTCCGCGGCCTCGCGGTCGCCGTCCCTCGCCGCGCGCAGGAGAGAGGCCGCCCCGGCCGTCATTTGCCCCGTCGCGCTATTCTGCGGCGCATCGTCACGGTCGTGCCGCGGCCGGGACGGGAGCGGACGCCGAGCCTGTCCGTGAAGCTCTCCATTATCGTAAAGCCCATGCCGCTGCGCTCCTCGCCGCCGGTGGTGAAGAGCGGCTCGCGCGCCTTCGCGACGTCGGGTATGCCGACGCCCGCGTCCTTCACCGAAATCTCCAGCGTGTCCCCGTCCAGGATGCGCAGGCGCATCGTTATCCTGCCGAGGCTGTCCGGGTAGGCGTGGACGATGCAGTTCGTGACGGCCTCGCTGACCGCCGTCTTGATGTCGCCCAGCTCGTCGAGGGTGGGGTCGAGCTGCGCGGCGAAGGCCGCGGCCGCCGCGCGGGCGAAGCCCTCGTTCACGCTGCGGCTGGGGAATTCGAGCTTTATGTAGTTCTCGCCTTTCATGGCCTTGTCCCTCCTATTACGGGTATCATCCTGTCTATGCCCGAGGCGTCCAGCACCCTGAGCGGCTGGCGCGCGGGGTTAGCTATGCTCGCCCGGCCTCCGCCCGTGCGCACGCGCCGCGCCGTCTTGAGCAAAAGCGCGATGCCCGCCGAATCCATGAACGTGAGCCCGGACATATCCAGCACCGCGTCGCGGGGCAGATACTCGTCCAGCAGGGCGTCTATGTCGCGCAGCGCCGCGTGGGCGCTGTGGTGGTCGAGCTCCCCGGCGAGGTGTATCACCATCCGGCCCGCGCCGTAGTCCGCCGTTATCCGCACGCCCTCACCTCCTTTTCTGCTGCTGCCATGTATTTTACCCTTTCCCGCGCGCGAACGCGCGTGAAGGCTGTCGAGCGGATAAATTATCGTTTATCGATAAATACTTCTTGCAATTCGATAAGCGTTGTGGTAGACTGGGGCTGAAAGGAGGGTGCTTCCCTTGAGTCAGAAATCGCTTTCCATATGGCTGCGCGTTATCTGCGCGGTCGGGGCGCTCTGCACGCTCTTCCTCTCGCTGATGGTCATGCCGATGCTGGGGAAGGCGATATTGTACGACTACGAGGAGCTCGCGTGGCTCTACTGGCCCTGCCTCATATTCTTCTGGATTACCGCGGCGGCGGTGCTCGCCTTCCTCGCGCTCGTGTGGCTGATTGCGCGCGACATCGGGCGGGACAGGAGCTTCACCTTCGTCAACGCGCGCCGGCTCGGCGCGTGCAGCGTGCTCGCGCTGGCGGATACGCTCCTCTACGCCTCGGCGGGCTGCGTGCTGATGGCCTTTCGGCTCGTGAACTTCGCGCTGCTGGTGCTGGGCGTCATACTCTGCGCCGTGGGCGCGGCGGTGAGCGTGGCCTGCGCGGCGCTCTCGCATCTGACGCGCAAGGCGGCGGATATGCAGAGCGAGAACGACCTCACGGTCTGAGGGCGCGGCCATGATAAGGATTAACCTCGACGTCATGCTCGCGAGGCGCAAGATGAGCCTCACGGAGCTCAGTGAGCGCGTCGGCGTCACGCTCGCGAACCTCTCGATACTCAAGACCGGCAAGGCGAAGGCCGTGCGCTTCACGACCCTCGACGCGCTTTGCAGGGCGCTCGACTGCCAGCCGGGGGACATTTTGGAGTATGTGAGCGATGAGTAGGGGCAAAAAACTTGTAATAGTGCTCATCGCGGCTGTAATCGGCGCACCGCTGCTGTTTTTCGCGGGCAGCCTGGCCTATATCTCGCTGCGTTACTCCGGTACGGGCGTATACGAGGCGAACTGGGGCCTCGCCATGCCCGAGGGGATAACGGAGCTCTACCGCACGGACAGCGGCGCGAGCTTCCACGGCGACGGGTACCGCTACGCGGTCTACGGCTACCCGGAGCCGGACGAGGAGTTCGATTCGCTCCTGAACGCCGGCGCGGACGAATACATAGGCGAGCGCTTCAGCGAGATTGCGGACAC
>DVKN01000112.1 GCA_018716005.1 Candidatus Scatomorpha stercoravium | reverse complement strand
GGTCTTGAGCATATAGGCCTTCCCGTCGATGCGCTCGTAGCGGGCGGGTATTTTCTTTAAGCAGACCGGGCAGAGGCTCTCGGTCTCGTGCAGTATCTCGCCCATCACGCCTCCCGCGCCAGAATGCGCTTCTTCTCGTAGCAGACCTCCCTGAGCGCGCCGCAGGGGAGGAGCCTGACTTCAACCTCCGGAGCGCCGGCCATGAAGTCCAGGGCCATTATGCGCGCCTTGAGCGTCCCGGTATCGAAGGCGTCCTCATCCAGGCACTCCACGTCGAGGCTTATCCGCCCGTCATCGAGGAAGATGCGGTAGTCGAGCAGCCCGTCCGTGGAGAAGAGCACCTCGTCGAAGAGGGCGGGGTAGATGTAGCGGCCGTTATACTCCGTCGCGCCCTCCTTGCGCCGCCTGATGTGGCCGAGCACGGCGAGATGGCTGCCGCAGACGCTCTTCTGCATCACGGCGATGTCGCCGGTGCGGTAGCGTATCAGCGGCATGCAGTCGCGGGCGATGTTCGTGAGCACGACCTCGCCCTCCTCGCCATCCGGCATAACCTCGCCGCTCTCCGGGTCGACTATCTCGACCCAGTGATTGAGCTCGTCGTAGTGGTAGCCGGGGCAGGTGCCGCAGTCCACGGCGAGACCCCAGCCGCTCTCGGTAAGGCCGTAGTGCGTGCTCACGCGGCAGCCCCAGGCCTCGCGCAGGTAATCGACCATGCTGTCGGGTATGTTGCTCATGGTGATGAAGATGCACTTCATGCCCACGGAGCGCAGGTCGTGCTGTGACGCGAGAATCTTCGTCGCGCGGTAAATGGTTATCGCATCGCCGAACCAGACGTTGACGCCGCGCTCGGTCGTGGCCTTCCATATCTCGTCCGTGCTGTCCTGCAAATCCGCCGCCCAGCTCTCGATGCCGTAGGCCGTGCAGCTCGCGGCGAGGATGCCGCCTATGCCGCGGCCCTGCGAGTTCTGAAGGAATACAAGCACACGCCCCTCGCCGCGGTCCGTGACCGTGTTCATGCCGCGCGGCAGGAACTCGAAGATCTTCTGTATGTCGGCCTTGGAGAAAAAGATGCGCTTCTTGGTGCCCGTGGAGCCGGAGGAGTAGAAGGTCACCGGCTTCTCCACCTCGCTCTGCGAGGTGCACATGAGGCTGTAGCTCGTGCCGGAGAGATCCTTCGGGAGGGTGAAGGGCAGCTTCGCTATGTCCGCAAGCGCGTGCAGGTCGTCCTCCGTGACCCCGGCGGACTCGAAGAGCCGCTTATAGAAGGGGCTCTTTGTTCTTACACGGTTTACCGTGCGCTTGAGCTGGAAGAGGCGGTACTCGTCGAAGAGCGCGTCGTCCACATGGGAGAAATCCGTACGTTCGGACTGAGCTTTGAACTCTTCGTCGGAATCAATTCTTGTGCGGCAGAGGTCATATAGGCCGGTTTGCAAACTTATGCTCATTATTCCTTATCCTATTCCCGGGAAGAGCTTTTCCCCGCGCACGCTGCTCAGATACTTGCTGCACAGCGGAATGAGCTTCCCGTCCTTTTGAATTATCTGTATGGAGCAGCGCTTTACCCTCAGCAGGTCTATGTTCCAGGCGTCCTGGAAGGCCATGCCGCCTATGGTCAGCGTCTTCCTCTCGCTGGGCGTCCAGGCGGTCATGAGGTTGCGGCGCACACGGTGCACGGCGTCCGGCGAGGGGCTTCGCGGCGCGAAGCGGGTGAGGGGCATGAGCCGCCCGCTCTTGGCGAGCGCATAGGCGGCGTTGAAGGAGCACTGGGAGTGGTCGTAGGAGCCGGGGCCGAAGTCCTGCTCGCTCACATCCGGGTGCTGCTCGGAGACCTTGCGTATGACGTCCGGTATGGTTATCCGGCGTATGCTGTCCTCCGGATAGACACCGAAGTAGCTTATGGGCTGGAAGTAGACGCCCTTCACCGCCGGCATATTCGCCTTGGCGTACTCTACTATTGCGCCGAGGTCGCCGTCGTTCTCGCCGGGGATGACGCAGCATACGAGCACCACGGCGAGCCCTGCCTCGGCGGCGTTCGCGACGGCGCGCTTCTTAATGTCGAGCATGGGCCTGCCGTATTTGGCGTAATACGGCTCCTCATGCAGCGCGTCGAAGCCGAGATAGGCCGTCGTAACGCCGTTTTCTCGCAGCTCGCGGCAGAAGTCCGCGCTCTCCGCGAGCTTTACGCCGTTCGTGTTGAGCTGTATGAGCCCGAAGCCGAGCTCCCGCGCGAGCCTCGCGAGGGCCATGATATCCTCCCGCACGGTGGGCTCGCCACCGCAGAATTCCACGGCCGCGTCCTCGCCCGCAGCTTCGCGGTAATTGCGCAGCAGCCGTTCGCACTCGGCGAGGCCGGGCTGGTGCACTCCCTCGTGCTTGTCGCGCGTGAAGCAGACGGGGCAGCCCATATTGCAGCGGCTGGTGGTCATGAGCGCCGCCGAGGCCGGGAGCGAGTGCGCGCGGTCGCGGAAGGACGCCCCGGCGAGGGCGTGATCCGTCTGCGCCTCGGTCTTCGGCAGCTTATCCGTGTCTATGCCGCCGAAATGCAGCCAGCGGAGGTAGTTCTCCGGCGAATCCGCCCAGACGAGCGTCGAGAAATTCCCGTGCTCCGGGCAGCGCTTGTCCATATATATCCCGTCCGTGTGCGCGGTGATGTCCGCGTAAATCTCCTTAAGGCAGACGGGACAGACGCTTTTCGTCTTGTAAATGAGCTTTGTTTCCATAGTTATACCTTTTTAAAAATCATCTGGCAGTATGTCAGCTTCGTGTGGGCGAAGAAGTCCGTCACATAGCCGTCCCGTCCGAAGGCCGAGACTATGTATTTTCCCGCCTCGGCGGCCGGGACTCCGAAAGCCTTCCCGAGGCTCATGGCTATGCCTATGTATTCGCCGTATTCCTCTCTCTCATGGACGCGCTCAAAGCCGGCGCTCCTGAAAATCTCGCGGTAGCTCTCCATGCTCTGCACGCCGTCCAGGCAGGGGACGCCCGGCTCGCCGTGCTCGCCGCCGCTTATGACGGCGAAGTCGTTGAGCAGCACGAGCCCGCCCGGCGCGAGCACGCGGGCGTACTCGCCGGCCGCGGCCTCTTTCCCGCGTATGACGGAGAAGGCCGCCTCGCTTATTATAGCTGAAAACTCCCGGTCCGGAAAGGGCAGATTTCGCGCGTCGGCGGCGAAAAACCGCGCGCCTTTCACGGCGGCCGCCGCCTTCGCGACGGCCGCGGCGTCTATGTCGGCGCCGGCGAGCCGCTTATAGCCGAGCGAGAGCATATGCGCCGTCCCTTCACCGGCGGCGCAGCCTATCTCGAGTATGGGCGCTTCACGGGGCAGAGCCATCAGCTCAAGGCCCCTGTCCAGCAGCCGGAAGCGGCCCCTTCTGCCCACAAAGGCGTCGCGCAGTTCCATAATGCACCTCTAATCCGGGAGTCTCCCGGGGTTATCCCCGGGAGACCCGTTTCTGATATCCAGGCCTCAGCCCTTGTCGAAGGAGAGGCCGACAGCGCGTTTGCAGGTTTCGAGTATCATCTCCGTCACCGTCGGGTGCGGGTGGATGCTGTTG
The DNA here is from genome assembly GCA_018716005.1 of Candidatus Scatomorpha stercoravium. Taxonomy (GTDB): domain Bacteria; phylum Bacillota; class Clostridia; order Oscillospirales; family Oscillospiraceae; genus Scatomorpha; species Scatomorpha stercoravium. The sequence goes on along the minus strand of DVKN01000112.1, from coordinate 864 downwards.
TACATCTGCTCGAGCGTGAGTCCGTTCTCGACAGCCACGGTGAACTCGGCTATGAGGTCGCAGGCCTCGTGGCCGAATATCTGCGCGCCGATTATCACGTGATTGTCCTTGCGCGCCACGACCTTCATGACGCCCTCGGTCTTCCCGATGGCCATCGCCTTCTCGTTGGACGAGAAGGGCAGCGAGCCACTGATGGCCTCTATGCCGCGATCGGCGGCATCGGACACGGTGAGGCCCACCATCGCAATCTCCGGCTCCATGAACATCGTCGCCGGGATGGCGTCGTAGTTGATGTAGTAGTCGTTGCCCGCAATCGTCTCGGCAATGACGAGGCCCTGGCGCTGCGCCTTGTCCGAAAGCTGGGTGCCGACGGTGATGTCGCCCGCGGCGAAGATGTTCGGCACGCTCGTGCGCATATGCTCGTCGGTCACAATCTGGCCGTTCTTCTCCATCTGCACGCCGACTTCCTCGAGGCCCATGCCCCGGGTGTTCAGCGTGCGGCCTATCGCCACGAGCACCTCGTCCGAGTAGAGCTCCTCGCCGTTCGCGAGAGTGCTCTTCACCTGCCCGTCAGGCTGCACCTCAACGCTCGCTATGCCGCTGCCGCACTTGACGGTGATGCCGCGCTTTTCAAGCGAGGCCTTGACGGCGTCCGTTATCTCCGTGTCGTGCAGCGCGGGGACGAGGTTCGGCATCATCTCGACTATCGTCACGTCCACGCCGTAGATGTTGTAGATGTGCCCGTACTCCAGGCCTATGGCGCCGGAGCCGATGATAACGATGCTCTTCGGCAGCGGGCGCGAGAAGTCCATTATCTCGTTCGAAGTTATGACCTTCTTGTGATCCACGTTGAACGCCGCAATC
>DVKN01000111.1 GCA_018716005.1 Candidatus Scatomorpha stercoravium | reverse complement strand
ACGGCGGGGAAGGTCACGGACGTTATTACGCCCGAATTCAAGTCTGCGGGCAGCCGCCTGGCCCTCGCCGGGGCCGACCCCTTCGATAAGGACGCCACGCTCGCTCTCTGGAGCGATATCGAGTCGCTCATGCGCGCCGGGAAGGTCCACGCCGCCTGGGCCGTGGGCTGCGGCGGCATAGCCGAGGGCCTGTGCAAGATGAGCTTCGGCCGCCGCTTGGGCGTCAGGATAGACGATGGCTTCGACGCGGGCCGGCTCTTCGGCTGGAGCTTCGGCAGCTTTATCCTCGAGCTCGAGCCGGGCTGCGGCTTCGGCGAGACGCTGGGCGCGGTGACGGAGGACTACGCCTTCGCCTGCGGCGGCGAGAGCGTCCGCATGGACGCCGTGCAGGCCGCCTGGGAGGGCCGCCTCGAGAGCGTATACCCGCACCTCAGCAGCGCCGAGGAGAGCGCGCGCGAGGTAAAGAAGCTCGCCTACACCGCCTCGAAGCGCCCCGCGCCGCTCACGCGCACGCCGCGCCCGCACGCGCTCATACCCGTCTTCCCGGGCACGAACTGCGAGTACGACACCGCCCGCGCCCTCGCCAGAGCCGGGGCGGAGCCGGAGATACTCGTCGTCCGCAACCTCAGCCCCGAGGGCGTCGAGGAGAGCCTTGACCGCATGGCCGAGGCCCTCGCGCGCAGCCAGATGCTGGTCATACCCGGCGGCTTCTCCGGCGGCGACGAGCCCGACGGCAGCGGCAAGCTCATAAACGCCTTCTTCCGCCGTGAAAAGCTCACCGACGCCGTCCACGAGCTCCTCTATAAGCGCGACGGCCTCATACTCGGCATCTGCAACGGTTTCCAGGCGCTCATAAAGCTCGGTCTCGTGCCATTCGGCCGCATAGTCGAGACGGACGAGCACTGCCCGACCCTCACCTACAACGCCATCGGCCGCCACCAGAGCCGCCTCGTGCGCACGCGCGTGTGCTCCAACCTCAGCCCCTGGCTGAGCAAGTGCGCCGTCGGCGACATCCACACCGTCGCCATCAGCCACGGCGAGGGCCGCTTCATCTGCCCGCCCGAGCTGCTTGAGCGCCTCGTCGCGAACGGCCAGGTCGCCACGCAGTACGTCGGCCTCGACGGCGAGCCCAGCATGGACCTCCGCTACGACCCCAACGGCTCCGTCCTCGCCATCGAGGGCATCACCAGCGCCGACGGCCGCGTCCTCGGCAAGATGGGGCACTCGGAGCGCGCAGGGAGCGGGCTGTACGCCAATGTGCCGGGGGATAAGTTCCAGCCCATATTTGAGGGCGGGGTGGAGTATTTCCGGTAAAATTGCCTTTTAATACGCCGTTTTAATAAACCTTTTTCTGAGGGGCGCTTTCTTTTGTCTTGCCAAAAGAAAGCGTCCCTCAGACTCCCCGAAAGGAAAAACGCCTTTGGGCGGTCAGTCGGGGTTGTCTGCGGAGCCGTGCCGCCTTGAGGTGAAATCGGCGGCTGCACAAAGCGCGCACTTACGGCTCAATCGACCGGCGTAATGCTGCCGCCCCGCGACTTACGGGCGGCTGTTGGGAGGTCGGGCGACGTTGTCGTTGCCGGGCGCACTAATTCGCGCGCCCTACCAAAGTTACTGCTGACTTTTGGGCGGCTAACCGGGGTGGTGCCCGTCCTCGCCGGCTGCGATGTGCCGGCATTGGACTGGCAACGTGGGGGTGGTTGCGTTTCGTACGTTTCTGCGAAGCTTTTTCCCTTTCGAGTCCCTTGGGCGGGCGGCCTCGACCGCCCGCTCGACGTCAGGCGAGAAACGGCCCGGCGGTTTGAATGCAAAAAAACTCTTGACATACTGTGCATACTGTGTATAATGGGTATACACACTATATAGGGTGACAGCCATGAACATTATTATCAGCAACGCCTCCGGGGCGCCGCTCTATGAGCAGATTTGCTCGCAGATAAAGGCGAAGATTATCTCCGGGGAGCTGGCGGAGGGGGACGCCCTGCCGTCGATACGGCTCCTGGCCAAGGAGCTGCGCATAAGCGTTATCACGACGAAGCGGGCCTATGAGGAGCTCGAGCGCGAGGGCTTCCTTGTGACCTATCCCGGCAAGGGGAGCTTCGTCGCGGGGAAAAACACGGAAATCATACGGGAGGAGCATCTGCGCAGGATCGAAGAGCTGTTCGGCGAGGCGCGGGAGCTGGCCGCGCGCTGCGCTCTGACGGACGCCGAGCTCATGGAGATGCTCCGCCTCACCTGCGAGGGAGATTGAAATGAATACCAACGCAATAGAAGTACGCGCTCTCACGAAGCGCTACGACGGCTTCACGCTCGGCCCCGTGAACTTCAGCCTGCCCACGGGCTGCATCATGGGCCTTATCGGCGAGAACGGCGCGGGCAAGAGCACGACGATACGCCTGCTGCTCGCTCTCGCGAAGCGCTCGGGCGGCGAGGTGCGCGTCCTCGGGGAGGACCCGGAGACGGCGGAGCCGGAGCTGCGCGAGGAAATAGGCGTCGTCATGGACGAGTGCCCCTTCCCGGAGAGCTACAGCTGCCGCGACGCGGGGCGCGTGCTCGCCGCCGCGTACCGGAATTTCGAGCCGGAAAGGTTCGACAAAATGTGCTCCGGCTTCGGCCTGGGGCCCAGGCAGCGCATAAAGGACTACTCGCGCGGCATGAAGATGAAGCTCTCCATTGCCGCCGCGCTCAGCCACGGCGCGCGGCTGCTGCTGCTCGACGAGCCCACGAGCGGGCTCGACCCCGTGGCGCGCGACGAGCTGCTGGACGTCCTGCTCGACTTCATCCAGGACGAGAGCCGCAGCGTGCTCATATCCTCGCACATCCTCTCGGATTTGGAGAAGGCCTGCGACTACATCACCTTTATCCACGCCGGACGCAGCGTCTTCTCCGAGGAGAAGGACGCGCTGCTCGAGAAGTACGTCATAGCCAAGGGCTCCGCCGGCGAGATAGCCGCGATAGACCCCGCGCGCGTCGTCGGCGTGAGGCGCGGGCAGTTCGGCTGCGAGGCCCTCGTCGAGCGCGGCGCGGCGGGGAAGCTCACGACCGAGCGCGCCGGGATAGAGGACATCATGCTCTATTACATAAAGGGGGACGCGAAATGAAGGCCCTGCTCATAAAAGACCTGCTCACCCTCAAGGGCCAGGCGAAGAGCCTGCTGCTGGTGCTCGCGGTCTGGTTTATTATAAGCTATATAAACGGCAGCGGCCTCTTCTTCACGGCGCTCAGCGTCATATACGGTATGCTCCTGCCGCTGACCACGCTCTCCGTTGACGAGAAGAGCCGCGTGGAGCGCTATATGATGAGCGCGCCGGTCACCCGCGCGGAGCTCGCCCTCAGCCGCTACGCGCTCGGCATCCTCGGCCTCCTGGCGCTGGACGTGCTCGGCGTAGGCGCGTGCCTCGTGATAGGCGACAGCCTCGAGGAAGCGCTCGGCGCGTCCGCCGCCTGCTTCTGCCTCGCCGTGCTGCTCCTCGGCGTGACGCTGCCGCTCGTGTACAAATTCGGCACCGACAAGGCGCGCATCATTTCCATCGTCATCTATATGGTCACCTTCCTCGCCGTTGGCTTCATAGCGAGCCGCTTCGGCATCGAGCTCGACGACTTGGGCGGCGCGTTCTTCCTCCTGCCGCTTCTGAGCCTCATCGTCCTCGCGGCGAGCGTCGCCGTGAGTCTCGGGATTTACAAGAAAAAGGAGTTCTGAGCTCCGCCGCACCGCCGGACACGGGCCGGGGACGGCGAAAATAAGCGCCCGCTTTCCCGAGCGGGCGCTTATCTACGGCCGGTTTGTGCACCGTGCGCGGA
>DVKN01000110.1 GCA_018716005.1 Candidatus Scatomorpha stercoravium | reverse complement strand
TGCTGCGCGGCCGCCGTCCACTCCCCCGCCGCCGGATTCCTCTCCGCCGCGGCCTCGGCGCTCGCGAGGTCGACGCAGCCGATATAGGCCCAGTCCCCGTCCGTGCGGCTGAAAAGCAGGCAGGCCGGGTTTTCCGAACTGTCCCAGGCGGAGGTCGGATGGCAGCTCCTAGCCGTCTCGAATTCCTGCGCAGGCTCGAGCTCAATTTCATAGTTCAGTACATAGAACGACAGCGTCCCGCCCTGGCAGACCGCCTCCGTGGGCTGTTCGGCGACGCCGGTGACAGCGGCGCGCACAATTTTACGTGTTTCGCCCTCTTCGAGCGCGTAGCTCTCCCACCAGCGCGCCTCCTCGGCCACGTACTCACGCAGCTCCGCGAGGACGGGCTCGGGCGCCGCCCCGGACGTCTCCCCTGCAAGCTCCACGTCCTCCGCCGAGAAGCCGCCGGGGCTCCTATCCGGGTTAGTGAGGAAGCACACGGCGAGTATAACCACGCAGACCGCGGCCGCCGCGCCGAGCCATACACCCGGCTTTTTGTAATTGAGCACAGACTTTATCCTCCCCTTCACGCCCGCCTCGCCGAAGGCCGGCGGACAGGCCGCGCGCCGCGCCCTCCCGGACGCGCAGCGTAGCAGCGCCTCGGAGTATCCGGCCCGCCCCTCGGGCGTCAGCGAGCGCGCCACGCGCTCGTCGCAGGCGTACTCCGTGTCCCGGCAGAAGAGCGCATACGCCGCCCATACCAGCGGGTTGAACCAATGCAGTGCCAGTATTATGTAACCTATTTTCCTCGTCAATATGTCGTAGTGTTCTATGTGCGTCCGCTCATGCGCCAGGACATACTCAGTGTCCTCGGGAGATAATCCATAAGGTATGTAAACCCTCGGCTTGAATATCCCCAGCACGAAGGGCCCCTCCACGTGCTCGCTCCGGTAGACGCCGGGCTCCGTCATGACCGCCGTCCTGACCCGGCTCCCGAGTGCGATCCTGCTCGCGAGCGCGTAGAGCAGCAGCGCCGCGGCGCCCGCCAGCCAGACCGCCGCCGCGATGGCCGTCACGCCCTCCAGCGTGCCCGCCCCCGCCGCCTCCCGCGCGAAAACGGCGGACATGAGCGGGTTCACGGCCCGGTCTATGAATTCGACGCCGGAATCTATCGCCGGAGAGGCCGCGCGCACCGTCTCAGGGCTCAGCGTCTCCGCGCTCGGCACAAGGCTCAGTACGCTCTCAATCGACACCGGCAGCACCAGCCTCACTCCCGCCACGGCCCAGAGCAGCGGCATGACCCAGCCGCCCGCGCGCCTGAGCAGCAGGCGCAGCAGCATGATAGCCAGTATAAGCCAGCTCGCAGCAATGCTCATGTTCAGAACACGCAGGAAAATATCAGTCATCGCGCACTCCCCTCCTGTATTCATCAATCATCCGCTGGAGCTCGTCGAGCTCCTCCCCACTCATTGGCTTCGCCCTCGCGAAGGCCGACACGAAGGCCGGCAGGGAGCCTCCGAAGCGCTTCTCGACCACCTCGTCCGCCTCCGCGGCTCTGACGGCGTCTTTGCTGACGAGCGAGGTGATGACGCTGTTCTCGTTTTTGAGCACTCCGCGCTCGGCCAGCCGCTTCATGACCGTGTACGCCGTCGAGTTCTTCCAGCCCAGCCTCTCCCGGCAGGCCGCCGCCAACTCCCCGCTCCTGACCGGCTCCAGCTCCCAAAGAATACAGCAGAACCGGTACTCACTCTCAAATATCTTCGGCACTTCCATAACTTTTCCCTCCATTTAAACTCTAATACCATAGACCTATCTCAAGTCTAATCCATTAGACCCATTTTGTCAAGCCCCAATCCTTCATGAGCGTTAATTCTTAAACCGTGCTTGACAATCCGCCGTTTCGGTTGTAGACTGTACTTCACAAGTGTCTTGACACCTGTATAGTCAATAACCGGGACGGTGGTTTTTATGTCCAAGGCAAAAGAGTTCATGAAGCGCAAGGACATCGAGATATCCCTCAAGCGCTACGGCATCGACGCGCTGGGGGCGATGGCGCAGGGCCTCTTCTGCTCGCTGCTTATCGGCACGATACTCAATACCCTCGGCTCGCAGACGGGCGTGGAGATATTCTCGACGGTCGGCGGCTATGCGAGCGCGATGAGCGGGCCCGCGATGGCCATCGCGATTGGCTGGGCGCTCAAGTGCCCGCCGCTGGTGCTGTTCTCGCTGACCGCCGTCGGCTGGGCCTCGAACGAGCTGGGCGGCGCGGGCGGCCCCCTCGCGGTGCTCTTCGTCGCGATAATCGCGGCGGAGATAGGCAAGGTCGTCAGCAAGGAGACGCCGATAGACGTCCTCGTGACGCCGCTAGTCACCATATTCGTCGGCGTGGCCCTCGCCGCGCTTATTGCGCCGCCGATAGGGGCAGCGGCGAACTACGTCGGCACGCTCATTGTCGAGGCCACGAAGCTGCAGCCCTTCTGGATGGGCGTCGTCGTCTCCGCCCTCGTGGGCATAGCGCTGACCCTGCCCATATCCTCCGCCGCGATATGCCACAGCTTCGGGCTCGTGGGCCTCGCGGGCGGCGCGGCGGTGGCCGGCTGCTGCGCGAACATGGTCGGCTTCGCCGTCATGAGCTTCCGCGAGAACCGCTGGGGCGGCCTCGTCAGCCAGGGCCTCGGCACCAGCATGCTGCAGATGGGCAACATCGTCCGCAACCCGAAGATATGGCTCCCCGCCATCGTCACGAGCATGATAACCGGCCCCATAGCCACCTGCGTCTTTAAGCTGGAGATGAACGGCGACGCCATTAACTCCGGCATGGGCACCTGCGGCCTCTGCGGGCCGATAGGCGTCTGGACGGGCTGGCTGAACCCAACCGATGTCGCCATAGCCAAGGGCGCGGCCGCGATAAGCCCCACCTGGTTCGACTACCTCGGCCTCGTGCTCGTCTGCTTCGTCCTGCCCGCCGTGATATGCTGGGCCCTCGGCCTCCTCTGCCGGAAGATAGGCTGGATAAAGGACGGCGACCTCACCCTCAACTGAATAATCCCCGAGCCCGATGGCCGGCGGCCGCGATAAGCGCCGCCGGTCTTCTTTTCGCTATTTTGTAAGAATTATGTCGTTTATTGTAACCAATTGTGTCTGAAGTTTTCCTTGTCTTTTTCGGCTTCTTCCTGCATAATAAAATTACGATGTAGTATTATGTAACCCCGGGAGCTGAGCGCAATGTACAAAGCCAAACACATGAAATATACCCGCCGGCGCGTAACGCTGCCGATGCTGGTTCTCATAGCCGCGCTCTGCGTCGCTATACTCGTCTTCCCCACCTCGGCGAACGACGCCT
>DVKN01000109.1 GCA_018716005.1 Candidatus Scatomorpha stercoravium | reverse complement strand
CCGAGGATGGGCACGCTGACGGCCTCGGTGATGGCCTTCGCGACGCCGCTCGGGACGCACTCGACGACTATGGAGAAGACGCCGGCGGCCTCGAGGGCCTTCGCGTCCTCAATGAGCTTCGCCGCGCCCTCGGGCGTGCCGCCCTGGACCTTGAAGCCGCCGAAGTTGCTCGCGCTCTGCGGGGTCATGCCGATGTGGCCCATGACGGGGATGCCGACGTCGACCATGCGCTTTATGGTCGGGGCCATCTTGCTGCCGCCCTCGAGCTTGATGCAGTCGCAGTTCGTCTCCATGAGCATGCGGCAGGCGCTGCGAATGGCCTGCTCGGGGCTCTCCTGATAGCTGCCGAAGGGCATGTCGCCGACGACGAAGGTGTTCGGCGCGCCCTTGACGACGGGGCGGATGTGGTGAATCATGTCGTCGAGCGTGACGCCGACGGTGGTGTCGTAGCCGAGCATAATCATGCCGAGGCTGTCGCCCACGAGTATGACCTCGACCTCGCTCTCGTTGACGATAGAGGCGGTCGTGTAGTCGTAGGCGGTGACGTAGGCGAACTTGCGGCCCTCCTCTTTATACTTCTTGAAGTCGAGGACGGTCATTTTCTTCTTAGGCATGGTAAGTATCTCCTTTCGTTGTCGTTGTGGTCATACCTCTCTTGAGGACATGATAGTGCATATTGGCGGAGATTGCAAGAAAAAATAGCCCTATCTCAATCATTTCTACGAATCTTACAGTTTAGACAGGGCTGATTTGCGCAGAATGACCAATCAAAGTTTTAACAGTGGTCATACCACCGCCGCGCTTGATATTTTAGTTAAGGCGTGATACAATTTTAGTGCACTAACGCATGGAGGTAATGGACTATGAGGGCTCAGCCCATGAGCGAGCAGCTCGCGGAGAGGCTCGAGAAAATGATACTCGACGGCGAGTACGCGCCGGGGGAAAAGCTCGCGAACGAGCGCGAGCTCTCGGAGAGGCTGGGCGTGAGCCGGACGATGCTGCGCGAGGCGACGAAGCAGCTGGCCGCGCGCGGGCTCCTCGAGGTGAGGCGCGGCGTCGGCACCTTCGTTTCGGACAACCCCGGCGTCGTCAGCAACCCGCTCGGCATTCGCGCCGAGGGCGGCAAGAGCGTCCCGGAGATACTCGAGGACTGGTACCGCGTGCGCATGATAGTCGAGAGCGAGGCCATGGAGATGGCCGCGGAGAAGGCCACGGACGAGGAGATAGCCGAGCTGGAGGAGATACTCGCGAAGGAGCTCGAGCTCGCGCGCACGGACTACGAGGACTTTATGGACACCGACCGCGCCTTCCACTGCGCGCTGGCCCACGCGACGCACAACCTCGTCATGGCGCGGCTCATACCCACGCTGCACGCGAGCATATACTACGACTTCGTGCGCGGCTATTATCCCCAGCTGCGCCGGGCCTATAACCACAACGTCAACGAGTACCACGTCGCCATAGTCCGGCACCTGAAGCTCCGCGACGGGCGCGGGGCGAACCTCGCGATGCGCTGCCATATGCTCCAGGGCATACATGACCTGCGCTCGACGATAAAAGAGTGATAGACGCGCGAAAGCGCCGGCACGAATTGTGCCGGCGCTTGTTTTATCTCATCGTTTCCGGTTAGCTATGGCGAGTATGGCGCGGAGGGCAAGCTCCGGGACGCGGCCGTTAATCCTCAGCGCCCTGAGCGGGGCGGCGGCGCTGGTGGAGACCATCATGCGGTACTCTGGCCGCTCCTCCCTGTCCCGCCCGTAGCCGAGGCCGAGGGCGAAGCGTATGGCGCGGTCTACGAGCCTCGCGGCGCGGGAGTGCGCGCCCATAGTCTCGACGGAGTGGTGCATCGTGAACTCCCCGGGCCGGGGCTCCTCCGGGACGTGGCGGCGGCCGAGCATGGCCTCGAAGGAGGCGGCGTCCGGCTTATCCCTGCCCGGGGCGGCGTACCAGCTCCCGGCCTGCCAGGCGGGCTCGGGTATGTCCTCGCCCTCGACGTACAGCTTAGCGCTGAGCGGCAGCTCGCCGCTCTCCGGGCCCGCGAGCAGGGTGTATTCCCCGCGCTGCACGCGCCAGCCGCCGTCCCAGAGGGAGAAGTCCCGCTCCGTAAGCGTGAAGACGGCCTCCCCCCTCTCGCCGGGGGCGAGGTCGAGCTTCATGAAGCCGCGCAGCTCGATTGCCGGCCGGTGCAGCCCGCCGCGGGGCGGCGAGACGTAGAGCTGCACCGTCTCCCTGCCGCGCACGGGGCCCGTATTCCTGACCCCCACAGCGGCGCTGCGGCCGCTGACGCGGATATATTCGTACTCGAAGCTCGTATAGCTCAGGCCGTGGCCGAAGCAGTAGCGCGGCCTCACGCCGGCGGTGGAATAGTACCTGTAGCCGACGTACACGCCCTCGGCGTAGAGGGCGTCGCGCGTCCCGAAGTGCGCGGAGGCGGGGCTGTCCTCATAATAGCGCGGCCAGGTCTCGGCGAGCTTCCCGCAGGGGTTCGCGCGGCCGAAGAGGAGCCTCGCCGAGGCCTCGCCGCCCGCCTCGCCGGGCAGGCCCATGTAGAGCACGGCCTGCACCCTGTCCGCCCAGGGGCATTCCACGGGCGAGCCGGCGAAGAGCACGACGACAGTGCGCGGGTTCACGCAGGCGACGGCCTCTATGAGGCGGTTCACCCCGTCGGGCAGGCGCATATCCGCGCGGTCGAAGCCCTCGGACTCGCAGCTCGCGGGCAGGCCGGTGAATATTACGGCGGCCTCGCTCTCCCGCGCGGCGCGGACGGCGGCGTGGATGCTCTCGGGCGTGGCGCGGCCGTCGCTCGCGGCGCCCTCGGCATAGCGGGCGGCGGGCAGGCTCTCTAGGGGCTGCGTGAGGCCGAGGGGGTTAATCCTGCTCGAGCCGGAGCCCTGATAGCGCATATCGCGGGCCATGCCGCCTATGACGGCGAGGCGCGTCCCCTCCGCGAGGGGCAGGGCGCGGTTATCGTTCTTCAAGAGCACGGCCCCCTCGAGCGCGGCGCGCAGGGCGAGAGCGTGGTGCGCCTTGACGTCGAAGGCGTGGGGCCGGGAGGCGTTCTCATGCGCGCGGCGGGCGAAGGCCGCGACGCGGGAGGCGCTCTCGTTTACATAACTCTCGTCAAGCTCCCCCCTCCTGACGGCGCGCAGGGCCTCGCGCTCCATATACGCGCTGCCGCCGGGCATGGAGAGGTCGCAGCCGGCGCGGAAGGCGGCGAGCCTGTCGGCCAGCGCGCCCCAGTCGGTTATGACGAGGCCGCCGAAGCCCCACTCGCGGCGGAGTATGTCCGTGAGCAGGCGGCGGTTGTCGCTGCAATAGACGCCGTTGAGCCGGTTGTACGCGCACATGACCGCGCCGGGGCGGCCGCGCTTCACGGCGCGCTCGAAGGCGGCGAGGTATATCTCGCGGAGCGTGCGCTCGTCCACGACGCTGTCGGAGCAGAAGCGCGAGAACTCCTGCGAATTCGCGGCGAAGTGCTTGGGGCAGGCCGCGGCGCCCTCGGCCTCCATGCCGCGTATGAATGCGGCGGCGAGCTCGCCGGCGAGGAGCGGGTCCTCGCTGTAGTACTCGAAGTTCCGCCCGCCGAGGGGGCTGCGCTTTATGTTGACGCCGGGGCCCAATACGCAGCCGACGCCGCAGCTGAGCGCCTCGCGGGCTATGGCGCGGCCGATTTCGGCGGCCAGGGCCGTATCCCAGGCGCCCGCGACGGTGACCTCGCAGGGGAAGCAGGTGGCCGCGCGCGCGGGCGTGACGCCGAGCATGCCGAAGCCGCCGCCCCCGTCGCTCTGATACCTCAGGCCGTGGGGCCCGTCGCACATGAGGGCGGAGGGGATGCCGGCGCGCCTGAAGGCCTTCGTGCGCCAGAAGCTCGCGCCGGAGCAGAGCGCTATCCGCTCGCGGAGAGTCAGCTTTTCAATTCCCTGCTTACGACGCATATCGGGCACCTCCGGGCAAAGTCTCGCCCCATTCTAGCACAGATTCAGCCGCGGCGCAACGAGCGCCTGTAGACAAGGAGCGACACGCCGGCGGTGACGAGCTCCGTTATCCAGAAGGCGTGCCAGACGCCGTCCGGACCCATGAGCCGCGCGAGCAGCCAGGCGGCAGGGATAATGACGAGCACGTAGCGGCACAGGGATATGACGAGCGAGGCCGCGCCCTTGCCGAGGCCCTCGAGCGCGCCGGAGCTCGTCACGCTCACGGCGGAGACGACGAAGCCCGCGCTGATTATCCTGAGCGCGCGGACGCCTATCTCCACGGTAGCCGCGTCCGAGGTGAAGAGCCCCGAGAGCCAGCCCGGGAAGACGAGGAAAATCACGGTGCCGACGGCCATGATGCCCGCCGAGAGCGCGAGGACGAGGCGGTAGAGCGCCCTCACGCGGCCCATCTCGCCCGCGCCGTAGTTATAGCCCACCAGCGGGCGCATACCCTGCACAATGCCGTTCGCCGTGAGGTAGAGGAAGGTCTGGAGCTTATAGTAGAAGCCCAGCACCTGCACGTACGCGCCGGAGAAGGCGGCGAGTATGCCGTTGAGCGCGGATATGAGCAGGCTCGGCAGCGCGAGGTTCAGCACCGCCGGGACGCCCACGGAGTAGAGCCGCAGCGCCATGCGCGCCTCCGGCCGGAAGAGCCGCCACGACACCCTCACGCCCAGGGGCCGCACGAAGTACCAGATGGCGTATATCACGAAGGAGAGCGTCTGGCCTATGCCCGTCGCGAGGGCCGCGCCCTCCATGCCCATGGCCGGGAAGGGCCCGAGGCCGAAAATCATGATAGGGTCGAGCACGATGTTGGCGACGCAGCCGGCCATGAGGCTGACCATCGTAACCTTCATCCTGCCCACGGCCTGGTACACCTTCTCGAAGCCCACGCCCAGCGAAACCATGACGCCGAACATGAAGACGACCGTGGAATAGCGCACGCCGAGGGCGATGACCTCCGCGTCGTCGGTGTAGAGCGCGAGGAAGCGCGGCATTATGAAGATGCAGATTACCGAGAGCACGACGCCCTGCACCCCGGCGAGGAACATGCCCTGGGAGGCGGCGGCGTCCGCCCTCTCCTGCTCGCGCGCGCCGAGGTGTATGGATATGACCGCGTTCATGCCGACGCCGAAGCCTATGCCCACGGCGTTGACGAAATTCTGCACGGGATACACCAGCGAGAGCGCCGTGAAGGCAGCGTCGCTTATCTGCGAGACGAAGTAGCTGTCCACGATGTTGTACAGCGCGTTCACGAGCATGGACACCACCATCGGCAGCGCCATGCCCATCAGGAGCGGGAAGACGGGCCGCTCCTTCATGTAAGTCTGCTCCATAATTACCTCCAAACGTGAAAAATCGCCCCGCAGCACAAAGCCGCGCGGCGAAAAGCGGTCCTCGGACCGGGAAAAATCCACACGAGAGTTTTAAACGCGCTAAGTTTAGCACACGCCGCCGCGCTTGTCAACAGCGGAGCGCGGAATAAAAAAAGCCGCCCGGCTCTCACCGGGCGGCGTCCCTTTCAGGCTGATTACTCGACGGTCTCGACGGAGACGAACTTGAAGTTCGCGCCCTCGACGGCGGCCTTGAGGGCCTCGTCGGTGACGGTGGCGTCGCAGACGACGGACGCGGTGGCGTCCTCGTGGCTGGCCTCGGCGCTCTCGACGCCGGGCATGGCCTCCAGGGTCCTCTTCAGACGGCCGGAGCAGCCGCCGCAGTGCATGCCTTCAACCTTCATGAGCTTCTTCATGATGTATACCTCCAAATTTAGAATACTTGTATGGGCAAGGCTTCGATTTTACTCGATGCCGAGCACGACGTAACCGGCGCCGGTGACGGCCTTGGAGAGGGCCTCCTCGTCCGTACCGGGCTTCATGGTGATGACGGCGGTGCCGGCCTTGGCGTCGGCCTTGCAGGAGGCGACGCCCTCGACGGCGCTCACGGCGGTGTTGACCGCGCGCTCGCAGTGCTCGCACATCATGCCGTCTATCTTCATGGTCCTGGTGACCGTACCGGCCGCGCAGGAGGCGGCCTCTTCGCCGACGAAGCTGAGGAAGACGTAGCCGGCCTTCGCGATGGCGGCCTTTATCTCGTCGTCCGTGACCTTGGGCTCGGCGGTGATGACCACGCTGCCGTCCTTGGCGTCGGCGCGGGCGGAGAGGATGCCGTCGACCTCCTCGAGGGCGGTCTTCACGGCGTTCTCACAGTGGCCGCACATCATGCCGTCCACCTTCATGGCGCGCTCGTGGGCTCCGCCTATCGGGCAGGCGTCGGGGCGCTTCTCGCCGAAGCCGATGAATACGTAGCCGGCCTTCGTGACCGCGTCGCGCAGGGCCTGCTCATTGGTATCGGGGCTCATGACGATAACGGCGGTGCCGGCCTTGGCGTCGGCCTTTACCTCCTCGACGCCCTCGACGGCCTCGAGCGCGGTCTTGACGGTGTTCTCGCAGTGCGAGCACATCATGCCGTCTATGTGCATGGTGACGGTCATGGCATCGTCCTCGGCCGGGGCGGCGGGGGCGGCCTTGTGCTTGCGGGGCTTATCCTTGCTCGCGTCGAACATCTTGAAGAGGTTCAGCCTGAGGGCGTTCGTGACGACGCAGAAGGAGCTGAGGCTCATCGCGGCGGCGCCGAGCATCGGGTTGAGCGTGATGCCCGCCCAGACGAAGCAGCCGGCGGCGATGGGAATGCCTATCGTGTTGTAGAAGAAGGCCCAGAACAGGTTCTCGTGTATGTTCCTCAGCGTGGCGCGGGACATGCGTATCGCGGCGGGGACGTCGGAGAGCTGGCTCTTCATGAGGACGACGTCCGCGGCGTCGATTGCGACGTCGGTGCCGGCGCCTATCGCGATGCCGATGTCGGCGCGGGTGAGGGCGGGCGCGTCGTTGATGCCGTCGCCGACCATGGCGACCTTGCCCTGCTTCATGAGCTTGCGGATAACGCTCTCCTTGCCGTCGGGCAGGACGCCGGCGATGACCTCGTCGACGCCGGCCTGGGCGCCGATAGCCTTCGCGGTGCGCTCGTTGTCGCCGGTGAGCATGACCACGCGGATGCCCATGTTCTGGAGCTCGCGGACGGCGCGGGG
>DVKN01000108.1 GCA_018716005.1 Candidatus Scatomorpha stercoravium | reverse complement strand
GTAATCGCCGGTGAAGCAGGCCGCGCAGAAATTGAGGTGCGCGTTGTCGGCCAGCTTGTGGACGTTCTCGCAGCTGAGGTAGCCGATAGAGTCGACGCCGATTATCTCGCGTATCTCCTCTATCGTGTGCTGCGCGGCGATGAGGTTGTCGCGGCTGTCGATGTCCGTGCCGAAGTAACAGGGATAGAGGAAGGGCGGCGCGGAGAGGCGCACGTGGACCTCCTTTGCCCCGGCCTCGCGCAGGAGGTCGACTATGCGGGCTATGGTCGTGCCTCGGACTATCGAATCGTCGACGAGTATCACGCGCTTATCGCGCACGGTGGAGGCGACGACGTTGAGCTTTATCCTCACGGCGTTCTCGCGGCGGGTCTGCCCGGGCTGGATGAAGGTGCGGCCGATGTACTTGTTCTTGACGAAGCCGACGCCGTAGGGTATGCCGCTCTGCTTCGCGTAGCCGAGGGCGGCGTCGAGGCCGGAGTCGGGTACGCCGATGACGACGTCCGCCTGCACGGGGTGCTCGAGCGCGAGGAAGGCGCCCGCCCTCTGGCGCGCCGTGTGGACGCAGCTGCCGTCTATCACGGAGTCGGGGCGCGCGAAGTAGATGAACTCGAAGACGCACTCGGCCGTCTTCCCGCCGCAGTGGCTGCGGTCGGACTCTATGCCGTCGCGGGATATGGTCACTATCTCGCCGGGCTCGACGTCGCGCAGGAACTTCGCGCCTATGGCGTCGAGGGCGCAGCTCTCGCTGGCTATGGCCCAGCCGTCTGCCGTCTCGCCTATGCAGAGCGGGCGGAAGCCCATGGGGTCGCGCGCGGCGATGAGCTTGCGCGGGGACATGATGGCGAGGGAGTACGCGCCCTTGAGATAGTCCATGGCGGAGCAGACGGCCTGCTCGATGGAGCCCGTGCGCAGCCGCTCGCGGGTAATGACGTAGCTTATGACCTCGCTGTCGGAGGTAGAGGAAAAGATGGCGCCCTTGAGCTCGAGCTCCTCGCGCAGCTCGCTCGCGTTCGTGAGGTTGCCGTTGTGCGCGAGGGCCATGCCGCCCTTTATGTGGCGTATGACTATGGGCTGGGCGTTCTCGCGCGTGCGGCCGCCGGTCGTGCCGTAGCGGCAGTGGCCTATCGCCATCTCGCCGCGCGGCAGGCGGCGCATGACGTCCTCGGTGAAGACGTCGTTCACGAGGCCGACGTCCTTGTAGCCGGTTATGACGCCGTCGTCGTTTATCGCGATGCCGCAGCTCTCCTGGCCGCGGTGCTGGAGCGCGTAGAGGGCGCGGTAGGTCATGGGGACGACATCCTCGCCGTGGGAGCGGGTGAGGACGCCGAAGACGCCGCACTCCTCGTGCAGCTTATCAAAGTATTGCGTTTCCATATTGCTCAGTCGCCGATGATGCGGCGCATAACCTCCTGATAGGCGTCTTCCACGCCGCCCATGTCGCGGCGGAAGCGGTCTTTGTCGAGCTTCTCGTGGGTCTTCACGTCCCAGAAGCGGCAGGTGTCGGGGCTAATCTCGTCGGCGAGGACGATAGTGCCGTCGGCGAGGCGGCCGAACTCGAGCTTGAAGTCGACGAGCTCTATGCCGTGCTCGAGCAGGAAGGCCTTGAGGACCTCGTTTATCTTGAAGGAATAGGCCTTTATCGTCTCAACCTCCTCGGCCGTGGCGAGCTTGAGGGCGAGGGCGTGGTAGCTGTTCATGAGGGGGTCGCCGAGCTCGTCGTTCTTATAGGAAAACTCAATGGTGGGCGCGTCGAAGACTATACCCTCCTCGACGCCGTAGCGCTTGGCGAAGCTGCCGGCGGAGATGTTGCGGATAATGACCTCGAGGGGGACGATGGCTACGCGCTTGACGAGGGTGTCGCGGTCGGAGAGCTCCTCGACGAAGTGGGTCGGGACGCCGTTATCCATGAGAAGGCGCATGAGGCGGTTGGTGAGGCGGTTGTTGATAACGCCCTTGCCCATGATGGTGCCGCGCTTTTCGCCGTTGAAGGCGGTGGCGTCGTCCTTGTAGGAGACGATGCAAAGGGCGGGGTCGTCGGTGGCGTAGACCTTCTTGGCCTTGCCTTCGTACATCTGTTCGCGCTTTTCCACTATGTTATCCTCCTTGAGTTAATTAACCGTTGAGCTTTTCCCGGAGCGCCGCGTCCTTCGCGAGGGTGGCGGCGGTCATGTCTGCGCGCATCTTGTCGAGCTTCGCGGCGAGCTCGCCGTCGGACACGGCGAGGATCTGGGCGGCCAGCAGGGCCGCGTTCTGCGCCCCGTCTATTGCGACGGTGGCGACGGGTATGCCGGAGGGCATCTGCACCGTGCTGAGAAGGGCGTCGAGGCCGTCGAGCGTGCTGCTCTTTATCGGGATGCCGATGACGGGGAGCGTGCTGTTCGCGGCGAGGGCCCCGGCGAGATGCGCGGCCTTGCCCGCGGCGGCGATAATGACGCCGAAGCCGTTTTCACGCGCGCCGAGCGCGAACGCCCTCGCCTCCTCGGGCGTGCGGTGGGCGCTCATGACGCGGGCCTCGACGGGGATGGAGAGCTCGCGGAGCTGCTTGACGCATTTTTCTACGACGGGCCAGTCGCTGTCGCTGCCCATGATGACTGCGGCCTTTTTCTTTATCATGGTTTCTCCTCCGAAAAAATATGTCAAGGCCACGGCGCGCGCGGCCGTGACCTTGCAATAAGCGTTTTAAAGTGTTAACTCCCAGCCCGCCATGGGGCCGGTGAAGGGCAGGAAAAGGGCGCAATAATTCCCCGCTCCGCCTATCCGCAGCCGGTTCATGCGCACCGCCTCCTTCGTGAGTATACATAGATTTTACCGTCTCGGAGCCGAAAACTCAACCGTTTTCCGACGATTCGCGATTTTTCATAGACTTGAACAACTTTATATCCCGCCGCGGCGCGGTTTATGCGGAATTTCACCGCCCGCGGCGTCCGGTTTTAAACCGGGGGCAGCGGGGCGTAAAAATGCCCCGGCAGCGAGGAACTGCCGGGGCGTGCCGGGGAAGAGAAGCATGACGCGATTGGTATCTGTTAATCGTTGGCCGTACTGTACTCGCGGGCGTGCTTGCAGCCCGCGACGGTGGTCACTATGAGCAGCACGGCGAGGACCATGAAGGCTATCCAGGCGGGGGCGTAGGAGCCGCTGCCCGCGAAGACCTTCGCCGCGACGACCGGGCCGACGGCGACGCCGATGCCGTAGAAGAGGCTCAGCAGGCCGTATATCACGGAGTAGTTGCGGCGGCCCACGACCAGCATGGTGATGTAGGGCGGCGTGACGGTGGTCATGGAGCAGACGAGGCCGAAGAAGGCGCCGAACACTATGGCGACGGCGTTGGAGCCGGCCTTGAGCGAGGCCCCGGCGGCGATAAGGAACAGCACGGTGCAGTAGACGGTGCCGAACTTGACGCCCTTCTTGTCGTAGATGGCGCCGAGGATAATCTTGCCGAGTATCTGTATGCCCATGACGAGGGAGAAGATGTTCGTGGAGAAGTTGTCGGTGTGGCCCATCTCCTCGGTCATGTAGATGCTGAAGTTGTTCTGCATGCCCATGTTGATGAAGCCGATGATGAAGACGCTGACGCTCAGGAGCCAGAACGAGCCGGTCTTCATGAAGCGGCCGGCGCTGATGCCGGTGACCGCGGCGGCCGTGGCGGCGTTGGCCTCGGTCGCGCCGAGGGGCAGCATGCCCTTGTCCTTCGGGCTCTCGCGCACGAGGAAGAGCGAGGTGGGTATGAGCAGCACGGCGGAGATTATGCCGAGGACTATGTAGCCCATGCGCCAGCCGCTCGCGTCGACGACGGCCTGCGTGACCTGCACGAAAATCATGCCGCCGGCCACGCTGCCGGAGAAGGCTATGCCTGTGGCGAGGCCCTTCTTCTCGCTGAACCAGTTGTTGAGCAGCGCGCCGCAGGGTACGAGCGAGACGCCGCTCATGCCTATGCCGACGAGCACGGAGACCAGGTAGAACATTACCAGGCTCTCGCACAGCGAGTAGAGGAAGAAGCCGGCCGCGGTGAGAACGGCGTATGCCGGCATGGCCACGCGCATGGTGAAGCGGGCCATGACCTTGCCGACGATGACGCCGCCTATGAGCGCGGCGAGCGAGACGATGGTGCCTATGAGCTGAATCTGGTCGGCCTCCCAGCCGAACTCGTCCATCAGCTTGACGGTGAAGACGTTGAAGCAGTTGATGACTATGCCTATGCTGGCCGCCATCAGCAGGAAGCAGGCGATGACTATCACCCAGTGGTAAGTGAAACGCTTTTCTTTCATTTTGTTCTCCCCTCGTTGTCCTTTCGGGCATTTTGGGCCGCTCCCGTGCAGGGCCGGCAGTCGCTGTCGAATAATCCTGTTTTCTGCGGGGGTGGTTGGCAAAGGGCCGGTTTATGAGCCGGCCCTCTGCCGGGGTCAAAAAAGGAGGTGAAGCGTCGGTACTGGCTTTCAAAAACGGCCGCGACGCCGTTTCTGACTCAGTCGGTCATGGAGCGGTATTCCTTGGCGTGCTTCGTGGAGAGCACCGTCGTAAAGGCGGCGATGACCATCAGCACGGCGAAGGCAATCCACGCGCCGTTGAAGGAGCCGGTCGCGTCGAAGACGCGGGCGGCCACGACCGCGCCCACGGCCACGCCGACGTTGAAGAAGACGTTGACCAGGCCGAAGATGCCGGCGTAGTTGCGCCTGCCGACAATGAGGGCGGTGAGGTAGGGCGGGGTGACTGTGGTCATGGAGCCGAGGAGGCCGAACACGACGCCGAAGCCGACGGCCATGGGCGCGTTGTTGCTCGCGAGGGCGAAGGCCACGGTGGCTATGACCAGCACGGTGTTGTAGATGGTGCCTATCTTGACGCCCTTCTTGTCGTAGACGGCGCCGAGGATGAGCTTGCCGAAAATCTGGATGAACATGACGGCGGAGTAGACCATGGCGGCGAAGTCCTCGCTGTGGCCGTGCTCGTTCTGCAGGCAGATGGCGAAGTTGCGCTGTATGCCCATGTTCGTAAAGCCAATCACGAAGACGGTGAAGGCGAGCAGCCAGAAGGAGGCGGTCTTGCGGAACTTCTCCGCGCTTATGCCGGTGACGGCGGCGGCCGCGGCCGCGCCGGCGGAGTTCTCGCTGCCGAGCGGGCGCAGGCCCATCATCTCGGGGCGGGCGCGCACGACGAAGAGGCTTATGGGGAGCATCAGCACGGCGCAGACGGCTGCGAGCACGTAGTGCGTGACGCGCCAGTCGTAGGCCTGCATGAGGACGTTCGCGACCTGGACGAAGACTATGCCGCCCACGACGCTGCCCGCGAAGGCTATGCCGCTCATGGTGCCCTTCTTCTCCATGGAGAACCAGTTGTTGACGAGCACGCCGGAGGGGATGGTGGAAATCTCGGCCATGCCGAGGCCGCAGACGAAGTTGCTCGCGCAGAGGGTCAGCATGGTGCTGGACATACCGCGCAGGGCGAAGCCGCCGCACATGAGGATGGTGCCGACGGTCATGGTCATTTTCATGCCGAACTTCGCCATGAGCTTGCCGACGAAGAGGCCGGCGAACATATTGGCGAAGGTGCTGACGAGCGAAATAAGCTGCACCTGCGTGGCCGTGATGCCGAGGTCGGCTATCATGGCCGGGCTGATTATCGTGAAGGTGTTGACCGTGATGCCAACGGTCGCGGCCATCATAATAAAGCAGGCGATGATTATTACATAGTGGTAGGTGAATTTTTTCTCTTTCAAGGTTCCCTCTCCAATTCTGAACCGAGGGCGGCCAGAGGCCGCCCTCTCCTGCCTTATTTACTTCTGGGCCGCGGCTATGCCGCGCTTGAGCGCCTCGGCGTTCATGGCGCGCACGGCGTCGGACTTCTTCGCGAACTTCTTGTCCAGGCTGTGCTGGAACTCCTCGGGCGTGACGATGCCGGTGAGGGCGATGAGCGCGCCGATGACGATGACGTTCGCAACCTTGGGGGAGCCGACCTCGAGGGCGAGGGCGGCCGAGGGGATGCCGATGGCCGTGATGTCGTCGCGCTCGATGGGTACGGTGACGAGGGTGCTGTCGTAGAGCAGGATCCCGCCGGGCTCCAGCTCGCCGATGAACTTCTTATAGGCCGTGTTGTTCATCGCGACAAGGACGCCGCCGCTGGCGGCCATGGGGGAGACTATCTCGTCCTTGTCGATGATGACGGTGCACTTGGCGCTGCCGCCGCGCTGCTCGGGGCCGTAGCTCGGCATATAGGCGGCGTGACGTCCGCTCTCAACGGCGCTCTGCGCGAGCATGATGCCCATGCTCATGACTCCCTGGCCGCCGGAGCCGGTGAAGATAATGGCGTTTTTCAAGGCTCAGACCCCCTTCTCAACATCGCGGAACACGCCGAGCGGGAAGTTCGGGATCGTGTTCTCCTCCATGAACTTGAGCGTGTCGAGCGGAGCCAGGCCCCAGTTGGTGGGGCAGTTGGTCATCAGCTCGACAAAGCTGAACGCCTTGCCCTCGAGCTGGTAGGTGAAAGCGGTCTTTATGCACTCCTTGGCCTTGCGGATGTTGGCCGGGGTGTTGAGGGCGCAGCGGGCTATGTAGCTCGGGGCCTTGAGGGTGCTCAGGAGCGCGCACATATCGGTCGGGTAGCCGTCGACGGCGGCGTTGCGGCCCTTGGGCGTGGTGGTGGACTTCTGGCCCACGAGGGTGGTCGGGGCCATCTGGCCGCCGGTCATGCCGTAGGTGGAGTTGTTGGCGAAGATAACCGTGAAGTGCTCGCCGCGGTTGGCGGCGCTCATAATCTCGGCGAGGCCGATGCTGGCGAGGTCGCCGTCGCCCTGATAGGTGAAGACGAAGGTGTCGGGCTGGGTGCGCTTGAGGCCGGTGGCGACGGCGGGCGCGCGGCCGTGCGCGCAGCTCACCATGTCCATATCCCAGAAGCGCAGGCCCATGGTGGAGCAGCCGACGGACATGACGACGACGGTCTTATGCTTGAGGCCCAGCTCGTCTATGCACTGGCCGACCAGCTTGTTGGCCATGGAGTGCAGGCAGCCGGGGCAGAAGGTGTTCGGGATGGGTTTAAGGCTCGCGGGCCTGAGAATCTCCTTACTCATTTGTTCAGACCTCCAATCAGCGCCTTGATTGCGGCGGCGGTCTCCTCGTTCTTGTTGGTGATGCCGCCGGAGTGGCCGTACTGCAGTATGGGAGCGCGCTCCATGACCTGCAGGGCGATGTCGTCTACCATCTGGCAGGGGATGGCCATCTCAACGTCGATGATGGCCTTGACGCGGCTGTAATCGAGGTCGTGCAGAACCTTCTTCGGGAAGGGGTAGAGGGTAATCGGGCGGATGAGGCCTATCTTGATGCCCTCTTTCCTCAGCTCGTTGATGGCGTACTTGCAGATGCGGGCGCTGGTGCCGTAGGAAACGCAGACGTACTCGGCGTCGTCGAGCATGTACTCCTCCCACTTGACGTCCTTCGCGGCCCAGCCCTGCTGAAGCATGGCGGCGCGCTTATTGAGCAGCTCGACGACCTCCTCGTCGGCAATGGAGGAGATGAGCTTGGGCTCGCGCTCCTCGCCGGTGAAGTTGCCGAGGGCCCAGTCGGGACGCGCGGGCAGCTCCTTCATCGGGGGCAGCTCGACTTCCTCCATGACGGAGCCGAGGCAGCCGTCCATGAGGATGAAGACGGGGTTGCGGTCGCGCTCGGCCAGCTCGAAGCTGTCGTAGACCATGTCCACGGCCTCCTGCACGGTGTGGGGCGCCTCGACTATCAGGCGGAAGCCGCCGTGGCCGAGGCCCTTCGTGGCCTGGAGGTAGTCCTGCTGGGCGGGCTGGATGCTGCCGAGGCCGGGGCCGCCGCGGCTGACGTTGACGATGACAGCCGGGAGCATGGCGCCGGAGAGGTAGCTGATGCCCTCGGCCTTCAGGCTGATGCCCGGGCCGGAGGAGCCGGTCATGGCGCGCACGCCGGAGCAGGCGGCACCGTAGACCATGTTGATGGAAGCGACCTCGCTCTCGCCCTGGACGAACACGCCGCCGACTTCCGGCAGACGGGCGGAGAGATACTCGGGGATCTCGCTCTGCGGGGTGATGGGGTAGCCGGCGAAGAAGCGGCAGCCGCCGCGGACAGCGGCCTCGGCCACAGCTTCGTTGCCCTTGAGAAGCATTTTAGCCATTGGTCTCCTCCTCTCTCAGCTCGAGCGCCGCGTCGGGACAGACCGTGGCGCAGATGCCGCAGCTAATGCACTTCTCCCTGTCGACGACGGGGAAGAATACGCCGAGGCCGTTGCGCTCCTTGCCGAAGCTCAGCGCCTTCTTGGGGCAGTAGTGCACGCAGTAGCCGCACATCTTGCAGTACTGGCTGAGCACTTTGACTTGCAAAGCCATACGCTTTTCCTCCTTTTTATTGTCAATAAAAGTTTGCTCTTAAGGGGCGGCCCTGCGCGGGGCCGCGCTCTATCAGACTATGAAGCCGGCCTTCTTGGCCTCGAAGGTGAGCTGGTCGCGGAAGTCCGGGTGGGCTATGGCGATGAGGCGCTTGGCGCGGACGTCGAGCGGTTCGTTCCGGTGGTCGGCGACGCCGTACTCGGTGACTATGTACTGCACGTCGGCGCGCGGCGTGGTGACGACGCTGCCGAGGGGCAGGGCGCAGGAAATCTTGCTCTTGACCTCGCCGGACTTGGTGGTCAGCGTGCTGGGCAAGCAGAGGAAGCTCATGCCTCCCTTACTCCAGTTCGCGCCGCGGACGAAGTCCGCCTGGCCGCCGGTGCCGGAGAACTGGCGCGGGCCTATGCTCTCGGCGCAGACCTGGCCCATGAGGTCGACCTGCATGGCGCCGTTTATGGAGACCATGTTGTCGTTCTGGGCAACCACGCGCGGGTCGTTGACCCAGGCGAAGGGCCTCGCCTCTATGTCGTGGTTGTGGTCCATGAAGTCGTACATCTCGCGGGAGCCGAGGGAGAAGCCGAGGACGGTCTTGCCGGGCATGAGGGTCTTCCTCGAGTTGTTGACCGCGCCCTCGCCGTAGACGTAGGGCATCTGCTTATTGACCTGGACTATCACGGTGTCGTAGTAGTCGAGCATATCCCCGCCCATGGGAGAGGGGCCGAGGGAAATCATGCCGTTCTCGTCCGGCTCG